>JAQSXC010000257.1 GCA_029266335.1 Eubacterium sp.
CTGGCTGTCATTTCAAGATTTGCTACATCAGGCATCTCACCGTTTGATGCTGCGGTTGTCTGTAGTTTTTTGAAATAATCATTCTGCGGAACCATTACATAGTTTACTTTTATATCCGGGAATGATTTGTTAAAATCTACTGCACCTTTCTTTTCATAGTCACCCCAGACCCATTGGGTAATTTCACCTTTTAGTGTACCGCCGGCCTGTGTCGTGCTGCTCTCTGCAGCTGTGCTTCCGGTAGCCTGGGACTGTGTGCTTTGAGCCGCCGGTTCAGTGTTGTTTCCGCAGCCTGCCAGCATGGTCACCGACATTGCTACTGCAGCAATCAAACTGACTACTCTTTTGAAATTTAAATGTTTCTTCATGATTTTTCCTCCCGATTTTCTAAAATAGATATTTTATAGTGTTTCCGGATAAAGTCCTTACAATGAACCTCCTTTCAGAAAAAATTGCAGAACTATATTTGATAAGCAAAAATGCTTACTCAGGCTTTTTATATGCTGCCATAAATAAAATATATTTTGTAATATGATTAATATTTCATTAACTCTTATTGTTATATTGTCTTTACATTATGGAACATAAAAATGAAGTAAAAATAAATGTGATTTTAACCTCTATAGAGTTCTACGCTGAATTGATTTCTGTCTCCGCGATATCTTGCGATAGAATACTCTGCCGGAATGTCATCTTCGGTATAAGCTGTAGTTTTAACCAGGCATAAGGCTTGATTCTTTTTGATGTGCAGAAGTTTTGCCACCTGCTCGTCAGCATTGACTGCTTCTATCTTTCTGACAACCTTAAAAATTTTGATATTATATTTTTCTTCCATTACAGAATATAATGAATTTTGGACAAAGTCCTCTTCAATGATGCCTTTGCAATATTTATAAGGTAAATAGGTTTCTAAATATACTACAGGTTCCTCGTCAGCGTACCTGACCCTTCTTAAGTAAACAAGTTCTTCCTCAACATCAATATTTAATTTTTCACAAATGCCGGCAATACCTTTAATAACCTTAAGATCTAAAACCTGAGTTGACGGGTTTAACCCTTTCTGAAGCATTTCATTGTTAAAACTTTGAAGGTGTTGAAAAAATCTCTCATCTATTTTTGGCTTTGATACAAAAGTTCCTTTGCCCTTCAGCCTTTGTAAATAACCCTCGGATACCAGTTCGCTTAAAGCCTGTCTGATGGTAGGTCTGCTGATGCTTAAATATTCGCTGAACTCTGCCTCGGTGGGTATACTGTCCCCTAACTTAAGCCTTTTATTATTTATTTCATCTATAAGCAGCTTTTTTAATTGGTAGTATAGAGGCACCGGTATGTTCTTATCCAATTTGTAAGCCCCACTTTTTAAATCCATCACAGAATCCCTTGCTTTCTATTTATTTTATATCTATGTTACGTACTAAATATCTCATAATGTAATAACATTATATATTAAAATATTCTCTTTTTCTATAACTATTGTATAAAGTGGCTAATTTACATTTATTTACCTGTTGCTTTTTTCATTACAGGCAACATTGAATACACTGGCTCCAGTACCCTGTATGTCTCGTTAAATACTTCAAACAGCCGGGAATATACTTCTGAATATTCTTCCCTGGGCCGTATTTGATTTTTGACCCTGTTCAGCTTGTTAATAATCTTGAAGTCGCTGAACACTCCAATTCCTATGCCGCCGCATACAGCAGCTCCCATTGAGGTGGCTTCCTCCATGTATTCCGGTATAATAACCGGCTTCTGCCATATATCAGCCAGTATCTGGAGCCAGACCCTTCCTTTTGCACCGCCGCCTATAACGGTCACTTCATTAACAGCAGAATAGCTATTAAATATTTCAAGAATAACCCTTAAATTATATCCCACACCCTCAAGCACCGAGCGCAGAATATCTTCCTTTGTGCTTGTCATGGTCAGCCCTACAAAAGCACCTTTTGCATCAGGATTCCATCGGGGGCTGCGCTCTCCCAGCAAATAGGGCAAAAACAGCAGGGAGTTGGCACCGGGCGGTGAATTGAGGACTTTATTATCTATTATACTATACGGGTTTACACCTTTTTGCCCTGCTTCCATTACTTCCATATCACAAAGTGTATTTTTGAGCCAATTGTAGGAATAACCCGCACTCTGCATTGTGCCGCAGGGAGAATACAGCTTGGGATCAAGGTGTACCCAGTTGAAGGTTCTCATTTTGTCATCATAGATTGGTTTGTCTGTAGCAAGAGCAATCCAGGAGGAGGAACCCACCACATTATATGCCTTTCCTTCTTCAACAACCCCTGCACCCACTGCGGCACAGCTGCCGTCTCCACCGCCTATGACCACAGGTATTCCCGATACCAGCTCTATTTCAGAAGCCGCTTTGGGCGATACAACACCTGCAATATCTGTAGATGGATGAGCATCTGGAAGTATACTCCTGTCAAGCCCCAGGGCATTGATTATACCCTCGGACCATTCTTTGGAATTTATATCAAAAAGATTCATACCCGATGCATCACTGTAGTCGGTCACCATGTTGCCTGTAAGCTTGAATATTATATAATCCTTGGCATGCAATACTTTATATGCCCTGTTATAAATCCCGGATGAATTATCCTTGATCCACAGCATTTTTGCGGCAGAATACGAGGCACTGATCCTGTGACCAGTTATTTTATAGGCCTCTCCCATATCAAGAACAGACTGCATGAATCTTTCCTGTTTTACAGCACGTGTGTCGGCCCATATAATGGAGTTGCCCAATGGTTCCCCTTTCTTATCTACAAACAGGCAGCCCATCATCTGTGCACTGAAGGTAATACAGGCTATGTCATTTTTATTAATTGCCGCCTTTTCAATTAACTGTCTTGTTGAAATGCAAACTGCTTTCCACCAGTCCTCAGGGTTCTGTTCCACACAGTTTGGCCCCGTATACAAGGTATTATATGCAAATACAACACTTGACTTAAGTTTACCCTCAAAATCGTATAAGGTCGCCTTATTGCCACTGGTCCCAAGATCATGAGCCAAGATATACTTTCCCATTGAATACTACACCTCATCACAAAGATTGTGTTACTTCTGTTTTATTGCTGCAACTGATACCGGTATAACTACTGCTATTGACACTACTAATACTACTTGTACTGATACTACTATATATATAATAATAACTTCAATTCTGCCTGGTTCCAGCAACAAATAATTTTACCATGCGTAAGCCGTAGGTGTGACTCCTCCCGGCCCCGGGAAAATCTCATCCAACCTCTTTAAAACCGTCTCATCCAATACAATGTCCACTGATCTAAGGGATTGTTCAAACTGTTCCAGTGTTCTGGGTCCTGTTACTGGCCCGGTTACTGCAGGATTAGCCATTAACCAGGCAAGGGCCACATTGTCCTCGCGCTCACCCAATTCTCTGCAAAGAGCACTGTACTGTTCCAATTGTTTTATATGTTTTTCAATTCTGTCCTGGGACTGTCTGCTGCGTTTTCCGGCTGCATTTAATGCATTGCTTCCAAGCAGGCCGCTGTCAAGAGGACTCCAGGGAATTACACCTATACCGTGGGCTTCTGCCGAAGGCAATACTTCCAGTTCGGGCAGTCTGCAGTTTAAATTGTACTTGTGCTGCTCACATACAATTCCCATAAAATGTCTGGTTTTTGCTTCTGACTGAGCAACTGCAATATCCCAACCGGCAAAGTTGCTGGAGCCAACATAGCAAATCTTTCCCTGGGAAACCAGTACTTCAAATGCCTGCCATAGCTCATCCCAGGTAACATTTCTGTCTATATGGTGCATATAGTACAATTCTACATAATCCGTCTGCAGTCTTTTTAAGGATCCCTCAAGATGTCTCTTTATCTTATATGCAGACAGCCCTGCAGCAGAGTTTGGTCCGTCATTCGGATCACAAATATCCTCATGCACCTTTGTTGCCAGAACTACACGTTCTCTTCTGCTGCCACCCTGGGCAAACCATCTCCCGATTATACTCTCGGTTGTTCCTGCATTTTTTCCCCAACCGTAAATATTTGCGGTATCAAAGAAGTTTATACCTGCATCAAGAGCAGCATCCATTATTTTAAAGGCTTCCTTTTCATCGGTATCAACACCAAAATTCATGGTTCCAAGGCATAGTCTGCTTACCTTTAAGCCTGTGCGCCCTAAAGCTGTATATTTCAAGAAAATCACTCCTTTAAAAATCTATTGCCGTTATAGTTCCAACTCTGCCAGAGTGGCAGGAAGTTCGTGCTTTGTATTTACTTTATCAGGACCTGTAACCAGATCAAAACAGGAAAGAATCAGTTTTCCATTCCAGATTACAGGCTCTCCGGGCTGGTCAAGTTCACCGTTAAAGCCGTCTGAGTCCGGGCTTTGAGCTATTCTTTCCACCCTTCCGTCCGGATAAACCTTGCCTACCGCATTAGCTGAAAAATCTGCTATATAAAGGTTTCCGTCCTCATCCATGATCATTCCGTCGGTAGTCTGCAATTGAGCAGGGTCCTGAGCCCAGATTTTGTTTTCCCTTACCGTACCGTCTTCATTGAATTTGATTCTGTAAACTGCTCCGTCCCCAAAATTTCCTATGAGCAGATCGCCATTTCTGTCGAATTCAATTCCATCAACGCCATATTGACAGTCTTTATTATAGGTAATGAAGGTTGTAAGAATATTTTTGTCGTCAAGAGTATTGGTAATCTGTATATTCTCATCCTCAAGGTGAAACCTGTAGACACAGCTTACCAGCAGGCCCGATGGGTCCTTAACCTTTGACAGCATGCTTTGTGTAACATATATATATTTTCCTCTTATTCTCATTCCGTTCGGATGTTCCATCCCGTCAGCCACAACGGTAGTTTTAACAATCTTGTCATTCTCAATTTTCAGTCGCAGTATTCTGCCTTTGAACTGCAGTTCTTCTGCTCCAGACCAGCCCTGATTGTCGCAGATATAGAGATCACCGTCAGGTCCGAATTCAATCCCCATGGGGCAGGCAAGTCCAGTATCCTCCCGTGCAGGTACATCAACCCACTTTGTTATATTTTTGTGTTTATCAATTTTTAAAATACAGCCCGGCATTCCAGGGTCAGCATAATTAGGGCAGGCAAGTATGAGATTACCTTCTTTATCAATTGACATTCCGTCAGGAGTGCATACATATTCCGGAAGCAGGGCAAATAGTTTTGAAGTCTGCATTATAAAATCCGCCTTTCGCTAATTTAATTCCATTGCTAAATTTAATGCTATTGCTTATATTGCTAAATTTTATTCTATTGATAGTTTGATTATCCTATCAAATTCAACAACATCTGAAATAAAGTCATCAGGATTTAATACACCCACCTGAATCCAGTTGACTATTTGTCTGTGTGCTTCAGCCTCCTCCAGCTTGGAGGGCCATTGCACAAACTGAAGAGTCCAGTTGTAAGGTGCTTTGCTCCAGTCCAGTTCCATTCCCAGTTTTGGTGATATGCCATAGCAGCAGATTTTACCGTTATATTTTATAAGTTCCATTGCCTGGTTAATCAGCTGGTTAATACCGACTGCATCAACGACAAAATCCGCACCCTCGGGAAGTATCCTGTGAACCTCCTCTGAAACATCAACCTTTGTGCTGTTAAATACATAATCAGCACTCATTTTTTCAGCTTCAACCAGTTTGTCATCAATAACATCGAATAAAACGATAGGGCCAATACCCAGAAGTTTTGCAAATCTTGTAAAACACAGACCTACCGGCCCTGCTCCGAATATTACAAGTGACTTGTTTGCTTCCATTCCAAAACGTTTGATTGCGCTTAATACTTCGCGGAAGGTTACTATCATGGAAGCACTGACCGGATTTATTTCCTTGGGAACTACCTGCTGCGCATAATAGCCTTCTGAAAAATCTGGTGTACCGGGACCTTTCCCATCCTCTGTCATGGCTTTCCAGTCACCTGTTACGGCATATTCTGAGAAAGCTCCCCAACCGGAATAATATCCATCAGTTTTTCCCTCAAGAAATGGCAAAAGAACAATATCACCTTTTTTAAAGTTTTTAACTTTGCTGCCCAGTTCAACAACTTCACCGACACCTTCATGACCCAGTACGGCGGGATATGTATCAAATCCCTTGAATGTGCCATGTATCAATTTTGTATCGGTACCATTACATACACCACAGCTAAGTACCTTAACAAGCATTTGATACTCGTTGTAATCCGGCTTTGAAACTTCTACCACAGATAACTGCCCTTTATCATCTACAACCAAACTTTTCATTTTGTCCTCCTGTTAACAAATGGATTATGTCACGATTAAATTATATTTATAGTTAT
>JAQSXC010000046.1 GCA_029266335.1 Eubacterium sp.
ATCAAGGACACCACAAAAACAAAGAAAGTAGAAATTGATAAAAAACTATATCCGTTTAAAATAAAACCTGTTAATAAAGACAAATGTTATATGCCTGTCAGCGAATTTTGTGAAAAAATCGGTGCTGCCATGGAATGGGATGATAGAACAGAAACATTAACCATTACATATAGGGATTCAAAATATGTTATCACCAATGGCAGCAATGTTGTCTTAAAAGATGGGAAGAAAATATCTCTGTATAATGATGAAGAAATATTTTTCTCTGACGGTAAACTAGTAGCTTCGATAGACTTTATAGAGGGGGCATTTCATATGGGAATCAATTTTCCTCTTGAGCTGCATCTCAAAAATATTCCTGAAGAAGATTGGACTTGGACTGTTATACCGTAATTTAAGGGATTTCCTAAAGCCAACAATCTTCCAAGTATGTTTAATAATATAAACAATTGGATAAAAAACCCGTAAATCCTAACCGACTTACGGGTTTTTGCACTTTTTATAGCCATATCCAATTGCATACATTCTTTGTATTTTTCCAGTTTTATAATACAGGAACTTAGCTTTAAAATTCAGTACAAACTGTACTAAGGTTTATCCTTGCCAGTACCCTTTGTATCGGTTTGAGAATTGGAAGGATTTTTCTTCGTAGATTTTTTAGTTGTTTTAGCAGGTTCATCATCGTCCTGATCTTCAGGAACAAATAGTTCCGAAGGAGTCGCAATTCCGCCGACAGATTTAAAATACCGGGAAACTATATCCTCGGCAGGTAGGGATTCTTTTGTATCTATATCTATCATATTACCGTTATAGACATAAAACCATCCGCCGTTTATAATTTTATCTTCACCATCAAGCCTGAAGGAATTGAAATTGTCCGCAGATACATTTATGACACCCGAGGTTAGTTTTAATGCATCGCTCAACATCATATTTGTTATAATATTCTGAAATGCGTAATTCAAAACTGAATTAAACTTTGGAAGATACTGAATATTCAGTTTTTGACTTATAAATTCCTTTATGAACTTAACCTGCATTTCTGTTCTCTTTATGTCACTGCCATCATAAAATTGTCTCAATTCTTTTAACTCTACACGTGAATACAATCTTTCACTTGGCTTTCTGAATCTGAGGAGTTGTTCAACCTTGTCCCCGTCAAGCAACTGATAACCTTTCTTCAGATCTATATGCAAATCCTGGGTAGGGTCTTCATATCTCAGATCGGCAGGTACTTCGAAACTGACTCCTCCAAGCATATCAGTTATTTTCTTTATAGAAGAAATATTTATGTGGACATAGTAGTTAATGTTTATACCTGACAAATTACTAACAACTTCAGAGGCATATATTGCTCCTTTATGTTCTCTGCCTCCTGCGGCGTAGGCAGCATTTATTTTCGGTAAAATATTGTTTATCAGTTTAACCTTTGTGTCTCTGGGAATTGTAACAATACTAACCTGTTTTGAATCCGGATTATAATTGGCTACCATCATGGAATCGGTATTTCCGCTGGCTTTATCACCAACCAGCAATAAAAAATTCATGGGATCATTTTTCTTTGTACCGCTGAGGCCATTGAGGATTTGTGGGATTGGTGCATTTGAACCTGGTTCTGGAGCTACATTATTTATATAAAATAAAAAAATGATTCCCAGTGCAAAAAGGAACATTCCTAAAACCAGAGTAGTTATATAAGTAAATTTTCTTGTGTTCATTTCAGACCTCATTTGTAAGAGTTTTTTATCTATAAGATTATATCATAGCATTTCGCCGCATGTAAACATGGGGAACATATATATAATCTCCATCTTTTACGTAAAAAAAACATTTATAAAAATACTCTTGATTAAAGTTTTCCGGTCCAAAGTCCAGTAACATATTATGTTTACACAGCATAATATATCTTAGAGCGTTTATAACGCCTCTGGATATTGACAGGTTAAAGAACCTTTTTTCAGATATGCTTAGAAATCAATATGCCCTCAGGAGTATGGACCTCGGCATTGACGGCAAGCTGATTGCTATTGGCTATAAGCCGTATTGGACCAACCGTCAGGATTCAAAGATAGAGACACTTGAACTGAATTTTCTTAGTAATAAAGGTATTATGGTACCAATCATATTAAGAAATGTTGTAAATTATGAGCTCTATCCGAAGGAAGGCAGAAGAAATAAAAAATACAGAGTAAACACGATAGAACTGATGATGTTGTCACCATATATGCTATCAAGAAATTCAAAAGATGTTTATGACAAAATAAAGTTGGAAATCATTTACGATGAATGATTTATACCTTTCATACTTAATAAAGTTTATTTTGAAAGTCAATTGCAAACAGCTTCCTGTGCTGATAGTAATTGACTTTTATAAATTTTATCCTTTATAATAATTACATTAGTTTAGCGCTATAAATTGTTAAAATATACTTAGTGTTTTAATGTGGGGGACAAGTGTATTATACAAAATTGCTGAAATTTTGTAATCTTGACGCCTCAAAAACACAAGAGTTTTAAATTCTAGTATAATGCGTGCAGAACACGCGGACGGAGGTTAAAATGAAGAAGCTCATGCTTGGCAATGAGGCTGTAGCAAGAGGGGCATATGAAGCTGGCTGTACAATTGCTGCTGCTTACCCTGGTACACCCAGTACTGAAATTACTGAATACATTGCAAAATATGACGAAATATATTCTGAATGGTCACCCAATGAAAAGGTGGCATTAGAGGTTGCTATTGGTGCTTCAATCGGAGGAGCGAGAGCAATCTGTGCCATGAAACACGTTGGACTTAATGTGGCGGCAGATCCACTGTTTACAGTTTCCTACTCAGGTGTAAACGGCGGACTTGTTATAATGGTAGCAGATGATCCGGGAATGCATAGTTCACAAAACGAGCAGGATAGCAGATTCTATGCCAGATCTTCAAAGGTTCCGATGCTGGAGCCTTCAGACAGTCAGGAATGTAAGGACTTTGTAAAATATGCATTTACAATCAGCGAGCAATTCGATACACCTGTAATTGTCCGTCTTACAACAAGAGTTTCCCATTCACAGAGTGCAGTTGAAATCTCAGATAAAGAAAATTTTCAATTAAAGGAATATGTTAAGGACCCAAACAAATATGTCATGATGCCTGCTATGGCCAGAAGAAGACATGTTGAAGTTGAAAAAAGAATGGCGGTTCTCAGAGAATTTTCCAATTCCAGCGAACTTAACAGAATAGAATTGAACAGCCAGGAAGTTGGAATTATAACCAGCGGCATATCTTATCAATATGTTAAGGAAGCTGCTCCAGATGCATCAATTCTTAAAATCGGCATGGTTCATCCCATACCTGAAAAATTAATAGCAGAATTCGCTTCTAAAGTAAAGACTTTATTTGTAGTTGAAGAACTTGAACCCTTCTTTGAAAATCAAATACTTAAAATGGGCTTAAAAGTAATTGGAAAGCAAAAGCTTCCTGTAATGGGCGAGCTCAGCACCCAGATTATTGCTGAAAAGCTGTTCGATAAGAAGTTTGAAGTGCCACAGGCACCGGCGCAGGCAATACCAGTTAGACCTCCGGTTATGTGTCCGGGATGTCCTCACAGAGGCATGTATTATGTGCTCAAAAAGCTTAGATTAAATGTAAGCGGAGACATCGGCTGTTATACACTTGGTGCGCTGCCTCCTAACGAATGTATGGATACCTGTATTTGCATGGGTGCCAGCATAGGAGTTGCACATGGTATGGAAAAGGCCCGCGGCAGCGAATTCAGAAAAAGGACCGTTGCGGTAATAGGTGATTCGACCTTTATTCATTCGGGAATAACAGGTTTAATAGATATAGTCTATAATAAAGGCAACTCAACAGTACTTATTCTGGACAATTCCATAACAGGTATGACCGGACACCAGCACAATCCAACTACCGGCTTTACAATAAAAGGTGAGCCTACCAAGCAGGTTGATCTTGAATTGCTTTGTAAGGCAGTCGGTGTGGAAAGGGTTACTGTAGTTGATCCATTTGATGTTAAAGAGTTTGAAAGGGTTGTAAAGGCTGAGATCGAAGCTGATGAACCGTCGGTTATTATCTCCCAGAGACCATGTGCGCTCTTGAAGAATGTAAAATTTGAAGGAAGCCAGAAGATTTCTACAGATAAATGTAAGACCTGCAGAGCCTGTATGAAAATTGGATGTCCTGCCATTGTTGACAAGGGGAATCACCTGGAAATCAATCCTGCGCTTTGCGTTGGTTGTAAGCTTTGTACAAAAATTTGCAGCTTTAATGCAATAGAAAGGATAGGTTAATAAGTATGGATAAATTAAACTTATTGATTGTTGGTGTTGGCGGACAGGGTACTTTATTAGCCAGCAGAATTTTGGGTACTGTAGCGTTGAAAATGGATTTTGATGTTAAGGTTTCTGAAGTTCACGGAATGTCACAAAGAGGCGGAAGTGTTGTTACTTATGTTAAATTCGGACAAAAGGTTTATTCACCTCTTATTGAAAAGGGTGAAGCTGATCTGATTATAGCATTTGAGCAGCTGGAAGCATTAAGATGGATTGATTTTCTTACAAGAGATGGTAAAATGATAATAAATGAACAGGAAATAAATCCTATGCCGGTTATAATAGGGAAGGCAAAATACCCCGAAAAAATTCTGGAAACGCTTAAGGCCGAACATAGCATTTTCTCCCTGGACGCACTGGAAATTGCAAAGCAGTGCGGAACAATAAAAGCCGTAAATATAGTACTTCTTGGAGTAATGGCAAAATTAACTGGAATAGATAAGCAGATATTTGTTGATGCTATCCATGAAGTAGTTCCTGCAAAGGTTCTTGAGGTCAACCTGAGGGCGTTTGAGGAAGGGTACAATCATCATAAGTAAGAAATACTGGCCAATTGATATTTACATTAAACTAGCTTATGAATTGTTATTGAAACATATTTAAGTAATAATATTTTTTATAACTATAAAAATAGGCCGATTGCTTTTGCGTGGGGCAGCTCTGCTGTAAACCCTGAAAGCCATTCCGGGTGGGATGTTTGGCTGTTGGGAATAGAATTATTCAACTATTCCCGGAAAAACTAAATATCTTTCTGGAGGGATTTTATTATGTCTTATTGGAATGAGAAATACGAATGTATGTCCAGAGACGAAATGAGGAAGGTTCAGTCCGAACGTCTCATAAAAACAGTAACAAAGGTGTATAATAATGTGCCCCATTACAGAGCAAAGATGGACAAAAAAGGTATTTTGCCCGATGATATCAAGTCAGTGGATGATTTGAAGCAGCTGCCTTTTACATATAAGCAGGATTTAAGAGATACATATCCATTTGGTCTGTTTGCTGCTCCCATGAGTGAAATTATAAGGGTTCATGCTTCCTCGGGAACAACAGGTAAAAAGACTGTTGTAGGCTACACACAAAACGATATTGAGGTTTGGGCCGAGGTTATGGCTCGTACCTTTGCCGGCGCCGGAGCCACAAAGGACTCATTTTTACAGGTTTCCTACGGCTACGGACTTTTTACAGGCGGACTTGGTGCCCATTACGGCGGTGAAAATCTTGGAGCTACGGTAATTCCTACTTCTTCGGGAAACACAAAGCTGCAGCTGGATCTTATGAGAGATTTCGGAACAACCCATATTGCATGTACTCCTTCATATGCGCTTTATCTTGCAGAAGAAATGGCTGAAATGGGTATTAAACCTGAAGATCTCAAACTTCAGGCAGGTATTTTCGGAGCAGAACCCTGGTCTGAAAGCATGAGAAAAGAAATTGAAGAGAGACTTAAAATTAAAGCTATAGATATATATGGTCTTAGTGAGGTTATAGGACCCGGTGTTGCATGTGAATGCGAATATCAGTGCGGAATGCATATACCTGAGGACCACTTTATTCCTGAAATCATAGATCCCGAAACAGAAGAAATTCTGCCGGAAGGTTCACAGGGGGAAATTGTATTCACAACAATAACAAAGGAAGGATTACCCCTTATAAGGTATAGAACCAGGGACCTCTCATCACTGAATTATGCTCCGTGTAAGTGCGGACGTACCGAGGTAAGAATGAGCAAGGTTACCGGAAGAACTGATGATATGCTTATTATCAGAGGTGTCAATGTATTTCCGTCGCAGGTTGAGAGCGTACTTCTTTCAATAGGCGAAACAGCACCGCATTATATGCTGATTGTTGACAGGAAAGACAATCTGGATACACTTGAAATTCAGGTTGAGATAACTCCTCAGCTTTTCTCCGATGAAGTTAAGAAGCTTGAAGATATCGAAAGAAAGATTACCAAAGAAATTGCGAGTACTCTTGGAATCAGTGCCAAGATAAAACTTGTTGAGCCAAAAACAATTCAACGTAGTGAGGGCAAGGCAAAGAGAGTAATTGATAAGAGAATATTATAAGAAGGATTTACATATAGTCTGCATATGTAGACTTGTAAATAAAATATAAGGAGGCCGCAACCATGTTGGTAAAACAGATTTCATTATTTCTGGAAAATAAGTCTGGCCGTTTGGCAGACGTAACAAGGACATTGGCTGACAACAATATTAATATTTGTGCCTTATCAATTGCAGATACTACAGATTTTGGTATTCTCAGACTGATAGTTAACAAGCCTGAGGAAGCTGAGAAGATTTTAAGCGAAAATGGGTTTACAGTAAGCTGTACCAGTGTTATCGCCATCGGAGTGGAGGATAAGCCGGGAGGCCTGGCAAAAGCGCTGGATGTGCTGCAGCAGAATTCCATAAGCATAGAATACATGTATGCTTTTGTAGGTAAAACGGGAAATGAAGCTTTCGTTATTATTAGGGTTGAGAATCCGGATGAAGCTGTTAGAACCCTTCAAAGCTGCGAAATATCCTTGATACCAAGTCAACAGGTTTATTGTTTATAGAGATTAAGATAATAAGAAGAAGTCAGAGGCATAAGCTTCTGACTTCTTTTGATATATGTTATAGGGTATTTGACATGTTATCAGTCAACGCTCGAATGTTTACTTCCGTAAAAGAAAAAAGGATGACTTATTTATAAAACCAGGTACGGGAGTTAATTTTTATTATTTAAAATTTCTTTATCGATGCTCTATAATTCTCTATAATATTATCACACCAAGCATCAAATTCCTTGTCCTCCTCCTGCAGTTCAGGATGTGAGAGAACATTATTCAATAGAGCTCTGATGCCCTGATCAAAGCGGACTGTTGCGGTAAAGCCCGGAACAAGTCTCTTTAGCTTCGAATTGTCAAAAACAACTGAGTTTGCCTTGTCGCCCAGCAGTGAGCCGGTAAAATCATAGCTGCTGCTGGCAGCCAGATAATCGGATGCTATGTGTACAGCGTTGAGCTTAACACCAAGTGCAGCTGCTATTATTTCATAAATCTGATTCCAGGTAAGGCTTTCGTCAGAAGTGATATTTACTGCTTCTCCCATAGCATGAACATTACCCATGAGGCCGATAAATCCCTTTGCAAAATCACTGTTGTGGGTGAGAGTCCATAAAGAAGAACCATCACCGTGAATTATAACGGGTTTATTTTCAAGCATTCTTTTTGCAACCTGCCAGCTGCCATTATTTCCATGTACACCAAGAGGAATTTTATATTCATCGTAGGTATGGCTCGGACGGACTATTGTTATTGGAAATGCATTTTTCCGGTATTCATTTATTAAAAGCTCCTCACAGGCTATTTTATTTCTGGAATATTCCCAGTATGGATTTGAAAGAGGGGTATACTCCGTTACTTTGTAATCTGACAGGGGCTTTTGATAGGCTGAAGCTGAACTGATGAAAATATACTGCTTTGTTTTATCCTTAAATAGTCTTATATCTCGTTCGACCTGTGACGGAACAAATGCTATGAAATCTGCAACTACGTCAAAATGGTGATCTTTAATAAGTGCCGCAACATTTGCTTCATCATTTATATCTGCTTTGATAATTTTTGCACCTTCAGGAACTCTTGTATTATTATTTCCCCGATTTAATAAATATAAATCCCAGCCAAGCTCAACCAAAGAAGAAGAGACAGCTGAGCTGATTATTCCTGTACCGCCGATAAATAAAGCCTTCATAGTAAATTCCTCCTGAAATACATATTATTAAACCACATGGGAGTATTATATAATGTTTTGGTGAAAAAATACATATTGTAGAAGTCTGAAAGAATATATTTAACTTATTTTATCAAAATCTAAAATAAATATTGAATTATATGGACGATATGGTATAATTTAATAAAATCATATCAGTACTGAATTCATTTTTCTATATTTTTCTATTTTGATTTTCAGCTTTCTCTTAAATCTCTTTTTAATAATAAGCTTTTCTGTTTTTAACAATTTAATTATTTTTTCTTGTATGCTTACTTTTTCCTTCCGTGTTGATATAATATTAAGGAACATTAAAAGAATCTGTTGGATTTTATGTTATGAATTAATTCTGTAAGCGGATTGTTCGTGACTGTTATAAATGTTTATTATTAGTCGGTGGAATTTGGCAGGAAGGGATGATTTGGTAATGAAAGCAGAAATATTAGCTGTTGGAACAGAGCTGCTTATGGGGCAGATAGTAAATACAAATGCTCAGTATATATCCTCAAGGTTACCTGATGTAGGAGTCAGTGTATATTATCATAGTGTAGTAGGTGACAATCCTGAAAGGTTGAAGGAAAGTCTTGAACTGGCTTTAAAGAGATGTGATGTTGTAATTACGACAGGAGGTCTTGGCCCAACTCAGGATGATTTGACAAAAGAGACTATTGCTCAGGTTTTTGGTAAAAAGCTTGTTTTACATGAAGAGAGTCTTGAAGAGATCAAGGCATTCTTCAAAAATCTGGGCAGGGAAATGACCCAAAACAATGAAAAACAGGCATATATGCCTGAAGGCTGTATAATTCTCAAAAACAATAACGGAACAGCACCCGGTTGTATAATGGAGAAAGGTGAAAAAATCATTGTAATGCTGCCCGGTCCGCCTTCAGAGATGAAACCGATGTTTAATGATTTTGTGTATGGGTATTTCAAGGAAAAAAGCAGCTATTCCATTGAATCAAAATTCTTAAGAGTATTTGGCATAGGCGAGTCGGCCATGGAAACTAAAATTTTAGATCTGATAGATGCCCAAACAAATCCGACAATAGCCACATATGCAAAAGAAGGAGAAGTGACCATAAGAGTTTCGGCAAAGGTTGAACAGGGGAAGGACACCCAAATACTGCTTGAACCGGTAATAGAGAAAATAAGGAAAAGAACCGGACCCTGCTTGTACTCAGAAGAAGATCAGACCCTGGATCTGGTGGCGGCAAATCTTCTGTTAAAAAATAATCTTACCATAGCTACAGCGGAATCCTGTACCGGAGGACTTATATCACAGACCTTGACCGATATTCCCGGCATATCCAGAGTTTTTATAGGTGGAGCTGTAACTTATTCAAATGATGCTAAAGAAGAGTATCTTGGTGTGAAAAAGGAAACCTTGATGCAGTTTGGAGCCGTAAGCCGGGAAACCGCACTGGAAATGGCTGAAGGGATTAGAAGAAGTTTAAAAACTGATATAGGAGTTTCCGTTACCGGTATTGCAGGACCTGATGGCGGTACATCCGAAAAACCTGTCGGTCTGGTATATATCGGTCTTGCATCCGGACAGGGAACTATCACAAAAGAACTGAGACTGCATGGAAACAGAAAAAGAATAAGAACAATAACAGCTCTTTATGTTTTTGACATGATAAGAAGACATATATTAAAGCTGGATATTGATTTGGGTGGTCAAAAATAATTTACAAATGAAAAAAGCCGGAGCTTGTAAGGTAAAAGCTGGCTTACGGCCATGGAGGCAGTATTTTGAGCTCAAATAACAAAAAAATCACAGGCGCTGCCATTATTGTAATGTCCTCACTGGTTGTGAGCAGAATTACCGGTTACCTGAGAACAATATTAATAAACAACCTGCTTGACCCTTCACAATCCGATTCACTTTTAGCGGCATTCAGAACAACAGATTTAATGTACAACCTTTTAATCGGTGGTGCAATATCTGCTGCATTGATTCCAATTTTATCGGGTTATCTTGCAAGAGATGAGGAAGAGGACGGCTGGAAGGCTGTAGGTACTTTTATAAATGTTATATTCCTGAGTATGTTGGTGGTTAGCACGTTGGGTGTTATATTTGCACCCTGGGTGGTTTCAATGACAGCATCCGGACTGGAGGGTGAAGTTCGAGAAACAACCATACAGCTGACCCGTATTTTGTTTCCTTCGGTGGGCTTTATGATGCTGGCAGGAATGACAAACGGCGTGCTCAATTCCTATCAAAGGTTTGCAGCTGCTGCGTACGGGCCGTCACTGTATAATCTCGGAACGGCACTGAGCATTCTGATTCTCAGTCGTTTCGGTGTTAAATATGTGGCTTATGGAGTGCTTGCCAGTGCCGTAATGTATTTTTTAATTCAGATATCTTTTGCTTTTCCTAATTTTAAGTATTACAAACCAAAGCTGTTCTGGAAACATTCCGGTTTCAGGAAACTGTTCAGACTGGCTATACCGTCACTTGCCGCCTCTGCAGTGGTGCAAATAAATATACTGATTTCATTGAATTTTATATCCTTGTTCAGACAGGAAGGAAGCATTACCGCTTACTATAATGCCAATGATATCTGGCAGCTGCCCTATGGAATTTTTGCCATGGGTCTGGGTACGGCGCTCCTGCCTACTTTATCCGAGAAACTGGCCTTAAAGCAGGTCGACGAATTCAAGAATATTTTAAACGGAGCCTTTAAAACCATTCTTTATCTCATAATACCTTCGGCTGTTGCTTTTATGGTAATATCCGAGCCGGTCATAAGCGTGGTCTACAAGTGGTCTGCCAACATTGACAAATATAGAATAGTTACTGCAGGAAGTATTCTGCTGCTGTTTACCGCAGCTATGATTGCACAGTCAATGCTAGCCATTCTGAACAGGGCTTTCTATGCCAGCAATGATACAAAAACACCGCTGTATGTTGGAACTGTCTCAATAATTTTAAATTTTGTCTTCTGTTTCATTTTCCTGAAAGCTGATTTGGGACCGGCTGGAATGTCTTTGGCTTATTCCATTCAGAGTGTAGTCAATATGTCGGCAATGATGTATATAATTTCTAAAAAGATGAACGGAATGGGTTGGAAAAAGCTTTTTGCATATTCGTTAAAGCTGTTGGAGGCTGCCGCTGTAATGGGAGTAGTCATTTTTGTAATGAATAAATTGGCTCCTGTTGATTTTACACAGAACTATTCCATGCATTCCAAAATAATTGAAATAATTGTTCTTGGAACGGAAATACTGGTGGGAGCCCTGGTTTACTTTGCCTGTACAATGCTGCTGAAGGTTGAGGAAGCAATAGCCTTTAAAAACAAACTTTCAGGAAGATTAGGAAAATTCTTTAAAAAATAAATTTTTAAGTTGACTAAACAAATAAAAATATATATAATAAAAACAGAACAAATGTTCTATAATTGCGAGGAGGTCACCCATGTTAGAAAAGAAAAAAGCACTTGAAATGGCCCTTGGTCAGATTGAAAAGCAATTTGGAAAAGGTGCGGTTATGAAATTGGGCGAAAGCGCACATATGAATGTTGAAGTTATTCCTACAGGTTCCCTAAGCCTTGATATTGCTCTCGGAGTCGGTGGAGTACCCAGAGGCAGAATAGTTGAGATATATGGACCTGAATCATCAGGTAAGACCACAGTTGCATTACATATTATTGCTGAAGCTCAAAAAGCAGGCGGAGAAGCAGCTTTTATTGATGCAGAACATGCTCTTGATCCGGTTTATGCAAAAAAACTTGGGGTTGATATAGATAATTTGATAGTTTCACAGCCGGATACCGGTGAACAGGCATTGGAAATTACCGAAGCTCTTGTAAGAAGCGGAGCTATTGATGTTATAGTTATAGACTCAGTTGCAGCACTTGTACCAAAAGCTGAAATTGACGGCGAAATGGGAGACTCACACGTGGGTCTGCAGGCAAGACTTATGTCACAGGCACTTCGAAAGCTGGCAGGCGTTATCAGCAAATCCAGAACAACTTCCATATTTATTAATCAGCTTCGTGAGAAGGTTGGCATAATGTTCGGAAATCCAGAGACTACTCCGGGTGGACGAGCTCTGAAATTTTACTCATCTGTACGTCTTGATGTCAGAAGAATTGAGGCCATCAAGCAGGCAAATGAGGTGGTAGGCAACAGAACCAGAGTTAAGGTTGTAAAGAATAAGATAGCCCCACCATTCAGAGAGGCTGAATTTGATATAGTTTACGGTGAAGGTATATCCAGGGAAGGCAGTATTCTTGACATCGCTGTTGGTAATGAAATCGTAAACAAGAGCGGTGCATGGTTCTCCTATAACGGACAGCGCATTGGACAGGGCAGAGAAAACGCAAAGCAGTATCTGAAAGAAAATCCTGCAATGTGTTTGGAAATAGAAAAGCTGGTCAGAGGAAATTTGACTATTGCACCTGTTGTAAATGAGTCTGTTGATGAAGTTGAAGAAGAAGAGTTGGATTGATACTAAGTTGGTATTGTGCTGAACGTTATTATTTAACTTTTCCAGGTAAAATTAATATAAATCGTTAAACCAAGAAGGCATACCGGATTTCAAACATTAGTCGATACTTTGTTTGTCCGGTATGCCTTTTCAGAATAAACAGAATTTTAAAAAGCATAGCGAAACGGAGAGGTTTTTATGAAAATTTCATCAATTGAATTTAATGAAAGGATTACATCAATGGCAACAGTATATCTGGAGAATAATGTGTCTTTCTGCCTTCCCAAAAAACGTATTCAGCTGCTGGAATTGGTTGAGGGAAAGAGCCTGTCCGAGGAGACATTAAATTACATTTTAGATACCGAGGTATATGCTTCTGCCAAAAGTTCAGCAGTTAATTACCTGGCATTAAAATTAAGAACCTCTTTTGAGGTACGGCAAAAACTTCAGGAAATGGGCTATGATGAAAATACAATTGAAAAAGTAATTGGAAATCTTAATGAGATTAACTATATAGATGATAATAACTATGCTCAAAAGTATTTAAGGGAGAAAACAAGGCTCAAACCTAAGTCTGCCAGGCTTTTATCCATGGAACTAAAACAAAAGGGAATAGCCGATGAAATTATAAACAATGCTTTTGAGGAGTTTGAACTTGATGAGGGAGAGGTAGCTCTGGAACTTTTGAGGAAAAGGTATTCCAGACACACAGCTTTCGATGACAAGCTTATACAAAAGATGAAATCATTTTTGATGAGCCGTGGCTTTAATTACAGCCAGATTTCCAGAGCAATAAGCAGTTTTCTTCCTGATGAATAGATTTTTTGCCACCTTATCTTATGGATTATACATATAAATTATAGCTGTATCTTTTAACAATATATAAATTATAGCTGTATCTTTTAACAATATATAAATTATAGCTGTATCTTTTAACAATATATAAAATTATAGATATCAATTCTAACTGTATCTTTTATCACTATATAAATTCTAATTGTTATAAAAATATAATTAAATTTTTACGAATACATTGACAATTCACCAATATTAATAAATAATTTTTATTAGAGTTTTTGCAAAATATATGCGGGTAACATAATATAAATTAAGGAGTGTAATTGGTGAATAAAAAAATAGGTATTGTGTCTTTAGGATGCCCAAAGAATCTGGTTGACAGCGAAATTATGCTGGGTATGCTGAAGCACGCGGATTATGAGATTGTTAACGAAAAAGAAAATGCAGAAATTCTTATAGTTAACACATGCGGCTTTATAGAATCTGCCCAACAGGAGTCCATCAATACAATTCTCGAGATGGCAGAGGAAAAGCGCCGCAGCTGTGAATTACTGATAGTCACAGGTTGTATGGCCGAAAGATATAAAGAAAAAATATTTGACTTAATACCAGAAGTAGATGCAGTATTGGGAACCGGCAACTATAAGGAAATTGCAGAGGTAATAAACAGGGCTTACCGGGGTGAAAAGGTTGTAGCATACGGAAAGCTCAATGAAACCGACTATCTTGATGAGGACAGGATCATCTCCTCACGTAAGCATTCTGTTTATCTGAAAATATCAGAGGGCTGTGATAACCGCTGTACCTATTGTATTATTCCTTATTTACGAGGAGCGTACAGAAGCAGAAAAATTGAAGCTCTTGTTAAAGAGGCAAAAGCTCTGGTCCAAAATGGGGCAAAGGAAATAATACTGGTTGCTCAGGACACCACAAGGTACGGTATTGATATATATGAGAAGAAAATGCTTCCTGAACTTATCCGGGAAATATCGAAGATAGACGGTATAGAGTGGATTAGATTACTGTATTGTTATCCGGAAGAGATTGATGATGAACTGATCGATGAAATAGCATCCAATCCAAAAGTGTGCAAATACATGGATATTCCTGTTCAGCATTCTTCAGACAGAGTATTGAAACTAATGGGGAGAAGGGGAACTATAACAGAGATCCGTACAGCACTGACAAAACTGCGTGAAAGGGTAAAGGACATTGTTCTCAGAACCTCTCTTATTGTAGGCTTTCCTGATGAAACAGAAGAGGATTTTCAGCAGTTGGTAAGTTTCGTTGAAGAATTTAAATTTGACAGACTTGGCGTTTTTACTTATTCAAAAGAAGAGGGAACTCCTGCTGCCAAAATGAAAAAACAGATCCGGAAAAATATTAAAGTAAAACGCCAAAAAACAATACTAGAGCTTCAAAATTCAATTAGTGCAGAAATAAATGCCAAAAGAACCGGGAAAGTTTATGAAGCTATTGTTGACGGCATTGCTGATGATGGTATATTCTATTATGGACGTACTTATGCAGAAGCCCCTGAGATAGACGGAACAGTATATTTTACAAGTCCTGAACCGTTGGAAATGGGGTCCTTTGTTGAGATTAAAATATTGAATTCAGAAGATTATGATTTGATAGGAGAGGTCATAAATGAACTTACCAAATAAAATAACAGTTTCAAGAATATTGTTAGTACCGATATTTATGATTTTTGTAATACCAATACCCGATGCAACAGTAAATCTTCCATTATTATCATTCTTAAAAGATGATATGTTAAGGATTAATCAGTTCATTAACAGCTATGGAAATTATGTTGCAGCGTTTCTGTTTATTTTAGCAGCAAGTACAGATGGAGTTGATGGGTATATTGCAAGAAAGCACAAACTCGTCACGGCTTTTGGTAAATTCCTTGATCCTATTGCAGACAAATTACTTATTACTGCAGCACTGATAGCGCTTGTGCAGAGGGATGTCGTAACCGGTTGGGCGGCAATGATTATTATCTCCAGAGAACTGCTTGTAACCGGAATGAGACTGGTGGCAGCAGGTGAAGGGCAGGTTGTGGCAGCCAATAGATCCGGAAAAATCAAAATGGTTTGTCAGACCGTTGCTGTTTCGGTAGCGTTATTGAATAATTTCCCGTTTTCACTGTTTACAGATATAAAAATCGATGCATATTTAATGTTAGTGGCAGTAATAGTAACAATATACTCGGGTATTGATTTCTTTGTTAAGAATATTAAAGTTATAAAGCCTGACGATATTTAAATCAATCATTATAGTAATCATCATTCGTTATGTAGCCGTAATCAATTGCGGCTATTCGTTTTTTCTCAGAAATTTTTACATTAAAATCTTATTATTTTCAAAATTACTGAATAAACGGATTATTGTGTAATATTATGTGTAGGTAATAAAATATATTCACCTGATAAATAATTTCTTGATAAAAATGGTACAATAGTACAAGCCATATATGTAAAGGCATAATGGCTGCAAGTTACTGTTTCATGGGAATATAACCGGATTACATATTCTAAATTTAACTGATATTATTAGAAAATAGTTGCAATAATAGCAAAGTTAATATATAATTTTGTTATCAGCAATTAGTATCTGGTAATAATTATAATCAATAAGGGGTGTGGTTGTTTGTGAGCAGATCGTCTTCACAGAAACAACAGAGACAAAAAATTTTACTTGAAAAAATCAAGTATGACCCATTTTTAACAGATGAAGAATTGGCTGATTTTTTTAAGGTAAGTGTACCGACAATTAGACTGGACAGACTGGAATTAGGGATTCCGGAGTTGAGGGAGAGAATAAAAAACGTAGCTGAATCCAATCAGGAAAAGTTGAAATCCATTGAAGGAAGAGAATTTATTGGAGAACTTATTGACTTACAACTTGGACAAAGTGCGATATCACTAATGGAAACCAACAGCACCATGGCATTTGAGAAAACCCATATTATCAGGGGGCATTATATTTACTCACTTGCCGAGACTCTTGCAATAGCGGTAATAGATGCCCAGGTTGCCCTGGTCGGAGTTGCAAACATAAAATACAAAATCCCGGTATACTCGGGTGCAAAACTGGTTGCAAAAGCTGAAGTGAGAGAATCAAAACGAAACCGATTCATCGTATGGGTTAAGATATACGAGAAAAATATAGAAGTTTTCCGAGGTAAATTTATTCTGGTCACAATAGACAAAGGCAGTGTAAAGGAACAACAAAACAGGTAATAATCATTAAAGTGGGATTTATTCAGTATGGATATTACAGGTTGTCCCTTAATAATTGGAGGAAAACAAATTTATGATAAATTTAATTGTAGACGCCATGGGCGGTGACAATGCTCCCGAGGCTATTATAGACGGTTGTTTGGAAGCAATAAGCATGCAGGATGGTTTTAGAATAACTTTAGTCGGTATTAGTGAAGTTATAGAGAAAATTTTAAAGAACAGGAACTATGACAGAGACAGAATTGAAATAGTAAATGCTACTGAAGTTATAACCGGGGATGATACTCCTACAAAGGCTATCAGAGGGAAAAAAGATTCTTCCATGGTAGTCGGTTTGAAAATGTTGAAAGATAAAAAAGGCGATGCTTTTTTATCGGCGGGAAATACTGGTGCTCTTATGACAGGTTCACTGCTTATAGCGGGCAGAATGAAAGGGATAGACAGACCTTCCATGCCGGCACTGGTTCCAACCCAAAAAGGTATGTGTCTTATAATTGATGCCGGTATGAATACCGTTTGCAGACCGGTGAACTATATGCAGTTCGGTATAATGGGTTCAATATATATGAAGCTGATATTTAATCAAGAAACCCCCAAAGTTGGTCTGGTGAATGTAGGCTCTGAAGATGCAAAGGGTAATGATACTCTTAAGCAGGCTTTCGGACTTCTATCATCTTCACCTGTCAATTTTGTTGGTAATATAGAAGGTAATGATATTACAAGCGGTGATGTCGACGTTGCCGTTTGTGATGGATATGTAGGCAATGTAGCACTAAAACTGTACGAAGGTGCAGGTTCCTTCTTCATGAAGGAATTGAAAAAGATATTTACATCAAATATACTTACAAAAGTTTGCTACCTTTTGGTTAAGCCGTTTTTTAAGGATTTTAAAGACAAATTTGATCCTGATGAGCTCGCAGGCGCGCCGGTTTTGGGGATAAACGGACTTGTCATAAAAAGCCACGGCTCTTCAAAGGCAAAAACAATAAGAACCGCAATTTTAAAAAGAACATTACCGTTAATCAAATATGGTATTGTGGATGAAATAAGAGAACAATTTAAAAATATGGAGGTGAAGCCCTCTGAAGACGATATCGACTAAAAGCATAGGAATACTGGGAACCGGTAGTTATTTACCCGAAAAAGTGCTTTCAAACAGTGATTTGGAGCAAATGGTTGAGACATCTAATGAGTGGATTATTAAGAGAACGGGAATTTCCGAAAGAAGAATTTTAAATGAAGATTCTCCTGCCTATATCATGGGGATAGAGGCGTCAAGAAAAGCTTTGGAAAATGCTAATTTAACTGCAGAAGATATAGATTTAATAATACTTGCGACAGAATCACCCGACTATATGACACCGTCATCAGCATGTATTATTCAAGGTGCCCTTGGAGCTAAAAATGCGACTGCTTTTGATTTAAATGCGGCTTGTACCGGGTTTATATATGCCCTTGTAACAGCTCAGCAATTCATAGCAAACGGAATGTTCAAGCATGCTTTAATAATAGGCTGCGAAGGCTTGTCAAAGGTTACCGACTGGAAGGACAGAAATACATGTGTTCTCTTTGGTGATGGCGCAGGTGCAGTTGTTATTGGTGAAGTAGATGAAGGGTACGGAATACTTAATTCCTTCCTTGGTTCTGACGGAACAGCAGGTATGAATATTACTCTACCAAATCTTCATCTCACAGAAGCTGAAAAGGAAAAAAGGCCAAATGGAAAATATAACTCGATTTGGATGGATGGAACAGAAGTTTTCAAATTTGCTGTTAAAGCAATGTCATCAGCTACTCTGAGGGTTTTGGAAGATCTTAACATGACGGTGGAGGATTTAAGCTATATCTTCCCCCATCAGGCAAATACAAGAATTATTGATGGTGCTATCAAGAAACTTGGTGTGACCGATGAAAAACTCCACTATGTGATTCAGAAATATGGAAATATATCCTCAGCTTCAATTCCGGTTGCTTTGGATGAAGCAAGCAGGGAAGGAAAGCTGAAAAAAGGTGACAATATGGTACTTGTAGGATTTGGCGGCGGCTTGACCTGGGGTTCCATAGTAATTAAATGGGCTAAATAATTTTAATTGTAATAATTAATTAATTTGGAGGTTAGTATGGGTAAATTAGCTTTTATATTTCCCGGACAGGGAGCTCAGTACGTTGGTATGGGAAAAGATATTGCTGCTGAGTATAAGAGTGCGGACGCAATTTTCGAAGCAGCTACTGAAGCGTTGGGTTTCGATATAAAAGAAATGATATTTAACGGTGATGATGAGACATTAAAAATTACTGAAAATACTCAGCCAACAATTGTAACAACCAGTGTTGCATGCATGCAGCCACTTCTGGAAAAGGGTATAAAGCCAGATTTCGTAGCAGGTCTCAGCCTGGGTGAATATGCTGCTCACGTGGCTGCAGGTACTATCAGCTTCAAGGATGCTGTAGCACTTGTAAGAAAAAGAGGAAAATTCATGCAGGAGGCCGTTCCTGTTGGAGTTGGAGCTATGTCGGCAATTATCGGTCTTGATAATGACGCTGTTATAGAAAGCTGTAAGGAGGCTTCTGCTGTTGGAGTTGTTGAACCTGCCAATTTCAACTGCCCGGGTCAGCTTGCAATTGCCGGTGAAGCCGCAGCTGTTGAAAAGGCAAATGAGCTCTGTAAGGCAAAGGGTGCTAAGAGAGCTATGCTGCTTCCCGTTAGTGCACCATTCCACTGCAGTCTTTTAAAACCAGCCGGTGAAAAGCTTGCTGCCGAACTCGAAAAAGTAACCCTCAATGATATAAAGATACCTGTTATTGTTAACGTTACAGCAAAATGTGTTACTGACAAGACTGAAGTAAAGGAAACTTTAATTAATCAGGTAAGTAATTCTGTATTGTGGGAAAATTGCGTTAAAACAATGTTGGAGCAGGGTGTGGATACCTTTGTTGAAATAGGACCTGGAAAGGTTCTCAGCGGTTTTGTGAAGAAAATTAGCAAGGAAGCAAAAGTGCTTAATGTTGAAAATCTTGACAGCCTCAATGCAACTTTGGAAGAGTTATCAAAGTAAAAAGGCTGCGGAGGTGTAATTATGCAATTTGAAGGAAAAACTGCTGTCATTACAGGTTCTTCACGAGGACTTGGGAAAGCAATCGCAGAGAAGCTTGGACGCTTGGGTGCAAACATTGTACTCAATGGTACAACCGAATCTGTTTTAAAAACTGCTGAAGAACTTGAAGCTATGGGAATTAAAGTAGCAGCTACAGTTGGTGATGTAAGAAGTGCAGAAGACATAAAAGTGATGATGGCAAAAGCAGTAGATACCTTTGGAGGTGTTGATATTCTTATCAATAATGCCGGAATAACCAGAGATAAACCTATGGCTATGATGTCTGAGGACGATTGGGACACCGTTCTTGATATTAACCTGAAAGGTACTTTTCTCTGTACAAAGGCAGCTTCCAAACTGATGATAAAGAAAAGATACGGTAGAATAATCAATATTTCATCTGTTGCAGGAGCTTACGGAAATCCTGGTCAGGCAAATTATTCGGCATCAAAGGGCGGTATGATTGCCCTGACAAAAACAACTGCCAAGGAGCTTGCTCCAAGGGGCGTTACTTGTAATGCAGTAACACCCGGACTGATCGAAAGTGATATGACGGAAATATTACCTGAGGAGCTGAAGAAGAAATACCTCGAAAAGATTGCACTTGGAAGGTTCGGGACACCTGAAGATGTTGCAAATGTCGTAGCATTTCTGGCAGCAGAAGAAACAGGATATGTGACCGGACAGGTAATAGATATTGACGGTGGGCTGGTTATGTAATAATATTAGCATGAATGTGCTTGCAAAATTTATCAGCGTTAAGCTTTAAATGGATTTTTCAGGCAGTTCGGCTTAAAATTTATAAAATTGCATACTATAGTGGTGTGTAATTTAAGAAACCATCCTTTGGAAGGAGGTGAATATATGGTTTTCGAGAAAGTTAAAAAGTTAATTGTTGAGCAGTTAGGGGTTGAAGAAGACGATATAGCTATGGAATCTTCTTTCATAGATGATCTCGGAGCAGATTCTCTTGATATAGTTGAGCTTATCATGGCTTTGGAAGAAGAGTTCAGCCTTGAGATTCCAGACGATCAGGCAGAAAAGATCACTACAGTCGGTGATGCTGTTGAATACATCAAAAATAATACTTAAAAAAAGTCCCAATAGGGACTTTTTTTAAGATTATGTCCTTTACCAAGTCTCTGATGTCCTATGGACGTTTATATAGATCTTGAATATTTTTAAATTAAAAATAATTTTCACAAATAAAACGAATAAATGGAGGTTAATTATGAGCAGACGTGTAGTTATTACAGGTGCCGGAGTCGTTTCTTCCTTAGGTATGGGAGTTGAACAATTCTGGGGAGCTATTAAAGAAGGCAAAAATGGTATAAGTGAAGTAACTAGAATTGATGTTTCAAATCTTCCAACAAAAGTAGGAGCAGAAATAAAAGATTTCGATGCTTCCCAATATATTGACAAAAAAGAAGCCAGAAGAATGGACAGATATAATCAGTTTGCAATGGTTGCAGCTAAATTGGCTGTTGAAAATTCAAAACTGGATTTGGAGAGTCTTGATCTGGATAAGTGCGGAGTTATTGTTGGTTCGGGTGTTGGTGGTCTGGAAACACTTGAAGACCAGCATTCTGTCTTATTGAATAAAGGTGCAGGAAGAGTCAGCCCCTTCTTTATTCCAATGATGATTTCCAATATGGCAGCTGGCAGAATAGCAATTGAGTACGGTTTCAGAGGCTTTAACGAGTGTGTTGTTACTGCTTGTGCAACTGGTAACAATGCTATCGGAGATGCTTTCAAAGTAATTGGCCGCGGTGATGCAGATGTTATGATCACCGGTGGTGCAGAAGCTTGTATCACAATGATGAGCTTTGCAGGCTTCTGTTCAATGGGAGCTATGACAAAAAATCCTGATCCTGCTACTGCCTGCAGACCTTTTGACAAGGACAGGGATGGATTTATACCGGGAGAAGGTGCCGCAATTCTGATAATTGAAGAGTTGGAGCATGCTGTTAAAAGAGGTGCAAATATAATTGCTGAAGTGGTTGGATATGGCTGTACCTGTGATGCATATCATATTACAGCTCCACATCCCGAAGGCGACGGCGGAGTAAGGAGCATGCAAATGGCTATCAGGGATGCAGGTATTAAGCCTGAGCAGGTTGGTTATATTAATGCACATGGTACTTCAACACCATTAAATGATCCTACAGAAGTTAACATAGTTAAAAGAGTATTCGGTGATCATGCAAAGAGCCTTTCAATGAGTTCAACCAAGTCAATGACTGGTCACTTGCTTGGAGCAGCTGGTGCAATAGAAGCTATAGTAACTGCACTGGCACTTAAGGAAGGTTTCCTGCCACCAACAATAAATGTTCAGAACCAGGATCCCGAATGTGACATAGACTGCGTACCAAACGTTGGAAAGAAATCCGATATAAAATATGCTTTATCAAATTCACTTGGTTTTGGCGGTCACAATGCAACATTATGCTTGAAGAAATATGAATAAGACACATAAATATTAAGGAAAGAAATTTTTATGTTGAATCTATGCGTTATAAAAGTATAAAATAAAAGGTGGGATTAGTCCCACCTTTTTATTTTTTACAACACTTTCGGAGGGAAATAATGAATAGCAGTTTTAAAAACAGCACTAATAATATACCCGACAATATACCTCTTTTTGAAAAGAGAATTAATTATTCTTTCAAAGATAAGGAAGTTATATTTACAGCAATAACTCACAGTTCCTATGCTAACGAAAAGAAGGCAAAAAAACTCAAGTATAATGAGAGAATAGAGTTTCTTGGCGATTCAGTTTTAAGCCTGACAATAAGTGAATATTTATATAAAATGTTTCCTGAGTTACCCGAGGGAGAATTAACAGTTATACGCTCAAAAATCGTATGTGAAAGTTCGCTTTCCTGTTGTGCTGCTCAGATTGGACTGGGAGATGTCCTGCTGCTTGGAAAGGGAGAAGAACTTTCAGGAGGCCGGAGCAAAAGTTCTATATTATCAGATGCTTTTGAAGCCTTGTTAGGAGCATTATATCTTGACGGCGGCTTTGAAATTGCCAGGGAATTCATCCTTAAACACATGATGAACATTATAAAGAGCAGTGTTCAGGGAAAGCTGTTTTCCGACTATAAAACCCAACTTCAGGAAAAGGTTCAGCAGAACGGAGAAAAGCAAATTTCCTATTCGGTGATTGATGAAAGTGGTCCGGATCATAATAAGACCTTTGTCACTGAAATAAGGATAAATAATGTTGTGCGCGGACAAGGAACAGGTCGATCAAAAAAGGAATCCGAGCAAAATGCTGCAAAGGATGCACTGGATAAGCTCAGCATCTGACAAGGTGCACTAATCAAAGGGAGTGTTTAAAATTAAGAAACACATAGTTATTCCGGTTTTTGTTCCACATAAGGGTTGTCCATATGACTGTATATTTTGCAATCAGAAAACCATAAGCGGGCAAGTCAATGAAGCCAGTGAGGCCGATATAAGAAATACCATAGAAGAACATATTAAAACCGCAGGTAATGCATTCATAGAAATAGGCTTTTACGGAGGAAGCTTTACCGGAATTTCAAAAGATGAGCAGGAGAGATATCTAAAAATCGGCTATAGTTATATACAGGAGGGTAAAGTAAATCAATTACGGCTTTCAACAAGACCCGACTATATAAATGCCGGCATACTTGAGCATTTGGCGAAATATGGGGTTAAAACAATAGAATTGGGCGCACAGAGCCTGGATGACCGTGTTCTCGGCTGCAGTAACAGGGGGCATGATATGGAGGCCGTAGTAAGGGCTTCTGAAATGATTAAGGAAAAAGGTTTCACACTTGGAATACAAACCATGATCGGATTACCCGAAGACACTGCCCATAAGGCTTTGGCTACAGCTAAAAGAGTAATTCAGCTTGGACCGGACCTTGTCAGAATATATCCTACTTTGGTTATTAGAAATACTTATCTGCAAAAAATGTATGAGCAGGGTCGATATACTCCTCTGACGCTCGAGGAAGCAGTTGCTATCAGTGCTCAACTGTTGGAGCTCTATGAAGAAAACAATATAAATGTAATCCGTATAGGGCTTCAACCTACAGAAAGTATCAGCGAAAACGGTGAAATAATAGCAGGACCCTTTCACCCTGCATTTAGACAGTTGGTACAATCCAGACTGATGAGAAACAAGCTGGAGAAATATTTCCAGGAAAATAATCTGAAAGATATCAGGGCAGTTGTCATCGAATGTAACCCTAATGAGGTATCAAATATTGTTGGTCAAAAGCGGCAAAATATAGACAAATTAAGGGCTGAATTCAATATTGGACATATAAAGGTAATTGGCAGGGAAGGTATTGATTTATTTAACTGTTTCTTAATGTGAAAACCTGACAAATAAAGTCAAAAATGTTTATTTAAAATTTTAAATGTAAAAAGAAGGAATTTGCAGTAATATATAGAATAGTAATACTTAGATATATAAATTTATTTTTTTTATTATTTTATTAAAGCATTTTTTAGGAGGATGTATTTATGGAAGTTCTAAAAGTTTCAGCTAATTCGCAGCCCAAATCTGTTGCTGGAGCATTAGCCGCTGTTTTACGCGACAACAATTATGCAGAAATCCAGGCAGTTGGAGCTGGAGCAGTAAACCAGGCGGTCAAAGCAATTGCTATCACTCGTGGTTTTGTTGCTCCTAATGGAATCGATCTTGTTGCAGTTCCCGCTTTTGCAGAGGTTACCATTGATGGCGAAGAAAGAACAGCCATTAAGTTTTATATTCAACCTCGATAATTAAATCAATAATTTATAGGCTCGCTGCCTCAGCGAGCCTAAAATAATATTTAAAATATGAAACAATAATTGCTGCTTGGGGAATATAAAGCAAAGCATTTTTGTCTATTTGAGAGGTACTTGACCGTTAAAGGCCATTAAAAGTCTTCTTTCAACTTCGTACCAATTGACAATATCCCACCAGCTATCAATATACTTTCTTCTGTTATTCTGGTAATCCAGATAATATGCGTGTTCCCAGGTATCACAGACCAATATTGGGATACCACTCCATTGAGTAAGATTCTGATGCTTTTCAGCCATTAATATCTCCAGACGCTTCCAGGTAGGCTGCCAGGTCAGTATTCCCCAACCTGAACCCTCAACTTTTTCAGAAGCTGTCTTGAATTGCTCTTTAAATGCGTTAAAACTCCCAAAATATTGATTAATATGAAAAAGAGTATTCTGTCCTGGTTTTCCGCCGGTACCCTGTGGAGCCATGATTGTCCAAAAGATGCTGTGCAAAATGTGGCCTGAACCGTTAAAAGCCAATTCATTCTCCCAATATTTTATATATTCAAAATTGTTATTTTGACGTGCTTGTTCAAGCCCAGTTTCAGCTTTATTCAACCCATCTACATATGCCTTATGATGTTTGTCATGATGCAGGGTCAAAGTTCGCCGACTTATTATTGGTTCTAGTGAATTATAGGGGTAGGGCAGGGGGGGCAGCTTATGCTGTCCGACAGGTATCATATTTGGCTGCATATTAACCTCCATGAGCCGCATTGCGGCTACAAAATATTAATGAAATTATGCTCTCTTTATCCGCTATAAGGCGAATAAAGGAGGTTAATTGGCCTTGCGCGTTTTCAAAGTATTGGTGATCTTTTACTTCAATTCGAAAAATTAATACTTTGAATATATCGCGCGGCCATAAATTCATAGGTTCGATTGGAAGACAAATAGTAAATGAAGTCTTTCAAGCTAACCTCCTAAATCCTTTTCTTCTATATAATATAGCTATCTGCCGAACTATGTGCAGAATTGATTATTGAATATTAAAGTCATATAAGAATAGCGTCAAAATATTTGACGCTATTTTGAAGTTGTTTATTGAAAAATTAAAAACCGAAAGTTCCTGGAAAGCCAAAACCGCCGGGACCAAAACCGCCATGACCATGGTGCGGACGACGTCTTCTTCTGAGCAATTCTCTTAATAATATTATAGAAATCAGATCCCTGCGGAAACGTCTTCTTCTTCCGGGAAAACCGCCAAAGAATCCGATTTGCCTGTCACCTTTGTCTTTTCCGTATTGATAACTTTCAAGATCCTCATAGTCATTACCTTTCTGATATTGATAACTTTCAAGATTATCATAATCATTATCCTTCTGATATTGATAGCTTTCAAGGGATTGATTATCATTGTCATCATCTGCATATTCAGCTTCTATATCCTGACCGACTCTGTTATCAATATCATCTATTGCATCTTCAAGCTGCTGACGTGAGGGAGTAAACATTGTTCCGTGTTTGGAAATCATTCTGTCACAGTGACGACTTACTTCAGGGTAAATTATATAGTAACTTCTTGGAAACATGGATTCCAGTTGTTCCTGGGGCATTTCCATCATTGGCTCATATTGCTTTGGAATATTCATCATATGCATATAGGGATTTTCAGACCAATTATTTGGCATCAGGCCAACCTCCTTTATAACAAAAAAATATGCTTATAAGGTATTTTATGCATTTAAAGCTTATAAGGTTACGAATTATGAGATTATGTATACGAAGGATTGTTATATCTGGTCATTTATTTAAACTAGCAAGAATTGAAAATTATGGAGTATAATATTATTAAATGAATCACATTATTTTTTGTTGGAATAAAAGAGTTATATTAAGGATTTTTGTTTATGTTAAATAAAAATTATAATGGATACAATGTATAACAATATATATGATTTATAATTTATCTGATATATGAAAATAAATTAAATTAACTTTACAGGAGGATTTTATGCTGGAAGATATAATGCTGGAGAAAAAAATATGGGCAGTTGTGGGAGCAAATCAGGATCAGTCCAAATATGGAAATATGATTTACAGAAAGTTAAAATCAAAAGGGTATGAGGTGTATCCTGTAAATCCCATGTATCAGGAGGTTGAGGGTGATAAATGCTATAAGGACCTGTCAGCATTACCTGTAGTACCAGAGGTAATTAACATGGTGGTTTCGCCCAAGAGAGGGAGACCAATTATTGAAGAAGCTGCCAGGCTTGGGATCAAGTACATTTGGCTGCAACCCGGAACCTACGATGAAGAACTGCTCAAGCAGGTAGAAAGCCTTGGCCTTCAGCAGGTGCAGGCTTGTGTGCTGGTTGCAGCAAGATAGTTTCCATTTGTCGAAAAGTGTAGGACGTCAGGCCGCATTTTGTTGGAATTATATCGTTGACATTTAAAAAACCGAACGCTATACTGAATGTTATACAGTATGACGTTCGGTTTTTTGCAGTAAGAGCTATTATTAGAACATGCATAGGAGTATTTTTACATGAGCCAAAAGGAAACAGCAAAACAAAGGTTGGTTAGTGTTACCAGGGAACTCATCTGTAAGGGTAAGAAGCCAGATGAAATAACAGTAGCTGAAATCACCGAAACAGCAGGTGTTGGTAACGGCATGGTCAATTATCATTTTCAGAGCAAGGATAATTTAATAAAAACTGCTGTAAGAGAGGTAATTTTTAAAGCAAAGGAGAAATTCCCCGAAAAACTTGAAAAATGGAAAGAGCTTCCTGTAAAAGAACGTATGGTTTTTATCCTCACTGAAGTATCAGATTTTTTGGCTGACAATCCTGAGGTCAGCAGAATTGCCATTCTGGACAATCTGGCTGAAAATGATGGTCAGACTCACATTTTGAGCGATTTGGATGTATTTAACAACTGCTTATATGAGCTTTTACAGGGAGATACCAAAAAAATTCTGATAAACAACTTTCTTATTGCCGGGGTTTTTAATTTTGTATTTCTAAAAGCCGATATAATCAAAAAACAAACAGGCTTTGATTTTTATAATAGTGAACACAGGTCAAAAGCCGTCAGTGATTTTGTCAATGAAATGACTACGTTGGCAAACATAAACTGCATTAATAAATGCAAGAAGGAACAGCGAGAAAAATTTTAAGTTAATTTTAGTGCTTAAACAATGCTTTTCATGTACGAAACCCTGAAGCGGGTTTTCATAATTGATTTGTGATGCTGCACAAGCGGCGGAAATGGAGGTAAAAGTGACAAACAACGAGCTTTATGACGTAATTTTTAAAAGGAAGTCGGTGCGAAAGTACCATATGACACAGTTGTCACAGGACACACTTGAACAGTTACAGGCATATACCGGGACTCTTAAAAAGCTGGACGGGAATATAAAAGTAGAATTTACTATTTTAACAAGTGAAAAGGTGAAAGGAATGTTTGCCATCAAGGCACCTCACTATATTTGCATATATTCTGAGAAAAAAGATGGATACCTTGTAAATGCCGGTTTTCTAATGCAGCAGCTGGACTTATACCTATCGGCAGGTAAACTGGGAAGCTGCTGGCTGGGGATGGCAAAACCCGATAAGGAAATACCTCTGACCAGAAACGGACTTGAGTTTGTTATCATGCTGGCCTTCGGGAGTCCTGAAGAACCTGTACACAGAACCGATAAGGACCAATTCAAACGCAATAGTCTCTCAGAGATTACCTCTATTGAAAATGCCGAAGAGCTGCTTGAACCTGTCAGACTGGCCCCTTCAGCAACAAATTCCCAGCCATGGTTTTTCAGCGGAGATAGCAATGAAATAATAGTAAGCCGTAAAAAGCTCAGCATGCTCAAAGCTCAGTTATTAGGTAAAATGAACAATATTGATACAGGTATAGCACTTTGTCATTTATGGTTGTCAGCTGACCGGCAGGGTAAAAATGTAAGCTTTGATTTCCAGAATGGTCAGGCTCCCCAGGGTTTTGAGTTTATGACAAAGGTAAAGGTCGGGTAAGTAATAATGAATGCAGAAATATATGGTCAGGAAAAGGAGTCAGCTATGTTAACGAGAGTAAATCAAAAGAATGGTGAGGAACTGTCAATTTTGGGCTTCGGCTGTATGCGCTTCCCCACAAAAGCAGGTGGGATAGATGAACCGAGAGCTATTGCCATGATACGCGATTCCATAGAAAAAGGAATCAACTATTTTGACACAGCCTATATTTACCATGCCGGGAAGAGTGAGTCCCTGCTTGGGGAGGCTTTGCTGGGAGGCTACCGCGAGAGGGTGAAGATTGCTACAAAGCTACCTCCCTTCATGGTCCGCAAAATGGAGGATGCTCACAAAATATTTGCTAAACAGCTTGCCAAGCTGCAGACTGACTATATTGATTACTACCTGCTGCACATGTTGACTGACAAACCCATGTTTGACAGACTGTCAGAGCTGGGGGTACTTAAATGGCTTGAAGGGCAGAAACAAAAAGGCATTGTCAGGAATATCGGTTTTTCCTTTCATGGAGGTAAAGCAGATTTTGAGCTGATACTTAAGGCTTACCCCTGGGATTTTTGCCAGATACAGTACAATTATATGGATGAAAACAATCAGGCAACAAAAGATGGTTTAATTCTGGCGGCCGACATGGGAATTCCGGTAATCGTAATGGAGCCGCTGAGAGGCGGAAAGCTGGTAACTCATTTGCCCCAGGAGGTAAAAAAGGCATTTAATGAGTACAAACCTGACAGATCTCCTGCTGAGTGGGCGCTGCGCTGGATTTGGAATCATCCTGAAGTAAATGTGGTTTTATCAGGTATGAGTGATGAAGCCCAGATTGCTGACAACATAAGAATAGCAAGTGATTCCAGTCCGAATTCTCTATCTCCTGAGGAACTGGCGGTATTTGATAAAGTAAAGAAAGTAATGCAGGAGAGAACCAAGATACCATGTACGGCCTGCGGCTATTGTCTGCCATGTCCTGTTGGTGTTGACATACCGGGCTGCTTCTCACACTATAATGATAAATACCTTACCAATGATAAAGCCGTAAGATTAAGATACTTTCAGAATCTCGGAGCAATGTCTGCGAAACCTGCATATGCATCTCAATGTAAAGACTGCGGGAAATGCGAAAGCCATTGCCCTCAAAGTATTGCCATAAGAAAACAGTTGAAGGTGGTAAGCAAGGAAATGGAGGGTGTACTTTACAGACCAATAGTAAAGATAGCCCGGAAATTTATGAAAATAAAGTAGTAAGCAACCATTAGCCCGAATGCAGCAGGCTAATGGTTTTTTATAAACATGGAATAAGAACTGCTTGTGATTTTAAACGGGTAATATTGTAAAAGCCAAACTAATTGATTTATTTAGCGTATTATAATTATTACCGAATTGTAAATTGATTGTACAACCTTCCAATAAAACACAAAGTATGCTAAAATTTAACCAAGTTTAACGAGTTCTAAAGAACATTAACTAATTTCGGGGTGTGTAATGTATTTAAAAAAGCTTGAAATACAAGGGTTTAAATCATTTGCAGATAAAATAAATCTGGATTTTACATCAGGTATAACCGCTGTAGTAGGGCCGAACGGAAGTGGAAAAAGCAATATAGGTGATGCTGTCAGATGGGTCCTGGGAGAACAAAGTGCTAAAACTCTCCGAGGCAGCAAGATGGAGGATATTATCTTTGCAGGAACCGAACACAGAAAATCAGTAGGGTTTGCAGAGGTATCACTGACAATTGACAATTCCGACAATTATCTTCCTGTATCATACAGTGAAGTAACAATAACCAGAAGGGTCTATCGCTCAGGTGAAAGTGAATACTACATAAATAAGACGTCATGTCGTCTGAAGGACATACATGAGCTCTTTCTGGATACAGGAATAGGCCGGGATGGATATTCAATTATAGGTCAGGGCCGTGTTGATGAAATTCTGAGCACCAAATCCGAGGATCGAAGACATATTTTTGAAGAAGCTTCCGGAATCATGAAATACAAGGTGAGAAAGCAGGAGGCTGAAAGGAAGCTTGACCTTACAGAACAGAATCTTGTGCGTATCAATGACATTATCAATGAGCTTGAAAGTCAGCTGGAGCCTTTGCGAGAACAGTCAGAGGCTGCCAAAAAGTATCTTTCCCTGAGGGATGGCTTGAAGGAGCTGGAGGTAAACGTTTATCTTGACAGCATAGACAGGTACAAGGAAAAAATAAAGGAATATGAAGTTCAGTTTAAGGATATAAAGGACAACATTGAAGCTGAAGAACGAAAGCTAAGGAACATAACCGTACAGAACCAGCAAAAAAGCGAAATGCTGAAAACCCTGGATGAGCAAATAACCGAAGCCAGGGACAAGTTCTATGTTATAGAAGCAAACCTTGAAAAAAACAGCTCGGAGATAACTCTCAACAATGAAAAAATAAACAGTCTTGACCAGAACACCAAACGTCTTGAGGAAGAAATAGCTGAGATTAACAGCAAATCGGAAGCATTAATAAAGGAAGAAAAAACAAGACAGAGCAAGATTGATTATCTAAACAAACAGTATGCAGATTTCTCGAAAAAGCTTGAAAACTATCAGGCAGAACTTGATGCCATAATTTCTACCTTAAGTGAGAGTGAACAGCAAATAGAAAAACTGAAGACCGGAATCATGGATAAGCTTGACCTCCAGTCCGATAAGAGAACACAGATCAATAATATAAAGAACCATATTGAAAACCTTAAGAAGAGACAGAATTCCATTGGCAGCGAGATATATACCTTAAAGCTTGAAAAAGACAAGGATAACATGAAGAAGGAAGATCTGACTGAAAGTGTCAGAAACACGACTCTCCTTATCAAGCGTTCCAATGATAAAATGCAGGAACTGAGCAATGAGAAAAATGAACTGCTGGGTACTCTCCAGACAATGGAGAAGCAGCATGGAACTGTAAGAACAGATATCCAGGTTAAGACCTCCAGGCATAAAATGCTCAAGGACATGGAAAAAAGCATGGAGGGCTATAGCAGAAGTGTCAAGGAGATAATGAATGCCTGTCAGTCTTCTTCAGACTTTGGTAATGGAATTCACGGTACTGTTGCACAGCTGTTGAGTGTTGATAAAAAATATGAGACAGCTATAGAAATGACCTTGGGCAGTGCTCTGCAGAACATCATTGCCTCAACCGAAGAAGCTGCAAAAAAGGCAATTGAGTTTCTCAAAAGAAACCGGATAGGCAGAGCAACCTTTTTGCCCATAACTGCAGTTAACGGCAAGAGGCTGGATGACAATACAATACGCAGGCTTGAAGAATTCAAGGGTTTCTGCGGACTGGCCTCCGATCTTGTAAGCTGTGATGCAAAATACAACGGAATAGTATTAAACCTTTTGGGAAGAGTTGCAGTGGTTGAAAATCTGGATGCAGGTATAGGTATTGCAAAGAAATTCGGCTATTCCTTCAGGATTGTTACATTGGAAGGAGATATTCTCAGTACCAGCGGTTCAATGTCGGGAGGAAGCAACGATCACAAGAGCTCTGGGATTTTAAGCCGAAGCAGGGAGATTACAGAACTTGAAGCAGCAATTGAAGCTCTCAAAAAGGAAGATATTTCACTTGCAGGCAAACTGACAGAAGTTAGAAGCATGCTTTCCGAAGTAGAAACAGAATATAATGATGAAAATAATAAGTTAAGAGATAACCAGCTTGTCAAAACAAGGGATGAAAACCACCTGGGCATGCTGGAGGATAATATCAGAAAGATTGAAGCAAAAATCGGCATGCTCAACGATGAAAAGTCCCAGATTGCCAAACAGGAGCAGGATACTGTGCTTGAACAGCAAAAGTATGAAGCCGAACTTGAGGCAATCGAGAAAGATATATCCGATACCAAGGCTATTATTGCCGAACATCAGGAAAAGTTCAAGGCAGATCAGACTGTAAGGGATGAGCTCCATGAAGAGATAACTGATTTTAAAATATCGGTAAATTCCATAGTTGAAAGTATTCAGAGCGTCAATGAACATATGGAAAGAATTACAACAGAAAAAGAAAGCATGCAGAAAAGTGCAGCAAGGAAGCAAAATGAAAAGCAAAAGGCTGAAATAGAGATTGATTCCTTGAAAAAAGCAATTGAAGGTCTGGAAAATGTAATAAAGAGTTTGCAGAATGAAAAAACGGGCAAAACTTTTGAAATAGACAGACTTGTTGAAGAGAAGAAGGTACTGGAGGAAGAAGCTTCAGATTTTATAGAAAAACTGAATTCCACAAATAAAACAATTTTATTGCTGCAGGAAGAATACAATAGAATTGACGTCAGGAATACCAAAGCTGAGGCTGAAATGAAAGCAATACAGGACAGAATGTGGGATGAATATGAGCTTACCTACACAAATGCAATAGAGCTTAAGAAGGAAATCCCGAGCATCCCCCAGGCTCAGAAAACTATAAACGACTACAGGGCTCAAATAAAGAATCTTGGACCTGTTAATGTTTCAGCTATTGATGATTACATCAAGACCAAGGAAAGATTTGAGTTCATGTCTGTACAGAAAAACGACATGGAACAGGCCAAGGAAAAGCTTCACAAGATAATACAGGAAATGGTTCAAATTATGAAGAAGCAGTTCATTGAACAGTTCAGACTTATTAATGAGAATTTTGGAATTGTATATCGTGAGCTGTTTGGCGGCGGCCGGGCCGAACTCATCATAGCCGACCAGGAAAATGTTCTTGAGAGCGGTATAGAGATTGAGGTTCAGCCGCCCGGAAAGAAACTTCAGAATATGATGCTGCTGTCGGGTGGTGAACGTGCCTTCACAGCCATAGCTTTGCTGTTTGCCATATTGAGGCTGAAACCGACGCCGTTCTGTTTGCTGGATGAAATTGAAGCTGCATTGGATGATGCGAATGTTTATAGATTCGGTGAGTATCTGAAGAAATTCTCTAAAAATACTCAGTTTATTATGGTAACCCATCGTAAGGGTACCATGGAAGCAGCTGACACCATGTATGGTGTAACAATGCAGGAGCATGGTGTTTCAAAGATTGTATCCATGAAAATGGGTGAAATTGCAAGTTAATAAACATCCTGCATACAATACATAAAGGATGAAACTTTATTTAATTAATTATAATTTATTATATAAAACGGCTGGGGCGGGAATTTGTTTGGTCCGCAGCGGAAATGGAGACTAAATGGGCTTTTTCGATAAACTTAAAGAGGGATTGATGAAAACCAGAAAGAGTATTACTGAAAAAATAGATCAGGTACTCGTTTCGTTTGGTAAGGTTGATGAGGAATTATTTGATGAACTTGAGGAAATTCTCATTACTTCCGACCTTGGAATAGATACAACCATGAAGGTCATAGAAAATCTTAAAGCCAAGGTTCGTGAAAGGAAAATAGTTGATCCCATGAAGGTAAAAGATCTTTTGAAAGAAGAACTTCAGGAGATACTGGCAATGGGTGGTGGGAATGAGTTGAAGCTTGAAACCAAACCGGCTGTAATAATAGTAATCGGCGTTAATGGTGTTGGTAAGACCACTTCTATTGGTAAAATTGCTAACCTGTACAAACAGCAGGGTAAAAAAGTTCTTCTTGCAGCCGGGGATACCTTCAGAGCTGCTGCCATAGATCAGCTTGAGATATGGGCTGACCGTGTGGGAGTGGAGATAATAGCCCAGAAGGAAGGTTCCGACCCGGCAGCGGTTATCTATGACGCTGTACAGGCTGCCAAATCCAGAAAGGCTGATTTGCTTATATGTGATACGGCAGGAAGACTTCATACAAAGAAAAATCTTATGGAGGAGCTGAAAAAGGTATCCAGGGTTTTAGACAGGGAGCTTCCTGGAGCAGACCGTGAAACGCTGCTGGTTCTGGATGCCACCACAGGACAGAACGCAATATCCCAGGCTAAAACCTTCAGCGAGACTGCGGATATTACAGGTATAGTTCTTACCAAGCTGGATGGTACGGCAAAGGGCGGAATTGTAGTTGCTATCAAGTCCGAGCTTGACATACCTGTAAAGCTCATTGGAGTCGGTGAACAAATAGACGATCTGCAGAAATTTGATGCAGACGAGTTTGTTGAAGCTTTATTTTCATAATAAGAAGGTTCACAGCTCAAAAGCACAGCCGGTAAAGTTGGAATTACATAGTCATTTAATTGGAATAAGTCCGGTAGTGACTTTGTATATATGATTAAAAGGAGGTTAAAGATGGAAAACGAAGTAAATTATGATTATTATAAGGAAAAAAACAAAAAGAGCTACACGGGGAGGGTAATATTTCTGATAATCCTTGCAGTAGCTGCTGTTGGTGCTATTATTGGAAGTTCCATATATATGGAGCTCATTCAGCTTAAGGAACTGAATCCGGATGCAAACTATTCCACGGTTTTTACAACCAATCTGTTGTATAAGATAATGTTCTTTTTTGGCTCACTAATAGTAATCAGCCTTTTTATCTATATTGCAAATATTGTGGTAATTAAAAATTTAAAAAGGTATTTAAAAACCAACAATCTTGAGGCAAGAAAGCTTTACAATACACCTATTGCTTTAGTAATAGGAATAATTGGTGCATTTTTTACAAAAGAGTTTTTTTACAGCAAGGCACTGCTGTTTCTTAACTCAATCAGTTTCGGAAGGGTTGATCCCCAGTTCGGACAGGATATCGGCTACTACATGTTTCAGAGGCCCTTTTACATGTCAGTGCTGGATTTTATATCAAACCTCTGGCTGTTTGTAGTGATCTATTCGGCTGCATATTATATCCTGGTTTTGCTTACAGCTTTAAATAATACCTTTAATTTGAAAGAGCTGAAAGACAAGTTTATTCTCAGGCATAACCTTATAAATGTGGCAGTATTCTTTGTTTTAAAAACCATATCTTACAAGTTCCAGAGAGAGGAGCTGCTGTATTCAAACTTTACCCAGATTGGAGTAAGTGGTGCAGGCTTTTCTAATACCAATATATGGATCAAATTTTATACTATTGCTCCTATAATTGTTTTAGCAATAGTTATCATCTCATTTCTGTTTATGTGGAAAGGCAAGCTCAAAAGAGCAGCCATTACAATAGCGGTGTATCCGGTATTATTTATTCTGGTAACAGTTGTATCAGGTATAGTACAGACTGTATTTGTCAAGCCTAATGAATTTGAGTACGAAAAAAACTTTGTAAAATACAACATGCTTGAGACACGTGCAGCGTATAGCCTCGATAAAATAAAGACATACGATTTTGCATCAATCAAGAATTTGACTCCCGAGACAATTAAAAATAACAGGAATACCATAGACAACATAAGAGTTGTTGATTATTCTCCAACGCTTAACAGTAACAGACAGCTTCAGAGCAATACAAATTTTTATACTTTTTCTACCGGAGATATTCTGAATTACACTGTTAGTGGCAAGGAAATACCTGTTCTCATATCTGCAAGAGAAATTAATACAGCAAATCTTCAAAATCAAAATTTTGTAAACAGGACTTTTAAATACACACATGGTTATGGAGTAGTTGTAAACCCAATAAATAAGGTTACTGCTCAGGGGCAGGTTGAATTTTTATTAAGCGGTTTGAAAATGGATACTGTGGATAAAACAACCTTGAACATAACCGAGCCCAGAATATACTATGGAGAGCTTACCGATAACTTTGTTATAGTAAACCCCAAGGAATCCGGAAAAGAGCCTGAAATAGATTATGACGGTACTACCTTTAATTACTTTGATGCCAAGAATGCTGATAAGATCAGATTAAACCTTTTAAACAGAACATTGTTTGCAATTAAGTATATGGATGCAAACATACTGGTTTCAAGCAATATAAATTCTGACTCACAGATACTGCTGAACAGGAATGTTGTTGAAAGAGCTCAAAAGGGAGTTCCATTCCTGAAGGTGGATTCCGACCCGGCTATGACTATAACCTCCGATGGCAGGCTGCAATGGGTATTGGATGCATATACAATTTCAAACAAATATCCATATGCGCAGGACTTCTATACTCAAAGCAATGAGCCTGACCTTAGAGCTCTGAACGGTATCAATTATATAAGAAATTCAGTAAAAATAACGGTAGATGCTTATAGCGGAATTGTAAAGTATTATATTATAGATAATGAAGATCCTATAATACAGGCATATAAGAAGGTGTATCCCGATATATTCTCAAAGGAACCATTACCTGAGGATATAGCATCACATACAAGATATCCTGAAACCCTATTCAAGATTCAGACCGAGATTCTAAAGAAATACCATCTGGATCCAAATGAACATGAAGAAAACATATCAAATTTCTATACAAATCAGGATGCATGGAATATAGCCAAATATCCGGATGAAGGCAGCCCGGACAAGGTCAGGGATATTGACGCCTATTATAATATGATAAAACTTCCGGGTGATCTGGGTAAAACCGAAGAGCTTATACTAATGCGACCCTTTACTCCTTCAGCAGGCAAGCATAATATGATCTCCTGGCTGGCGGTACGGAATTCAAAAGACAATTATGGGGAGATGATACTGTTTAACTTCCCCAAGAATACAAATATCCTGGGACCTGATCAGGTTGAGGTTAATATTAACCAGATAAGCGAAATTTCAGAATATAACACTTTATGGGGTCAGGGCAAATCCAATGTATTCAAGGGAAGTTTGCTGGTTATACCCATAGAAAACAGTGTATTGTATGTTGAACCAATCTATATACAGTCAAACAGTGAATCATCAATTCCACAGGTTAAGAAGGTGGTTGTCGGCTATCAGGAGGGTGCAGATTTCAAGCACGGTATTGGAAATAATCTGGAGGATGCACTGAATAATCTTTTTGCGGGTGATTTGAAGCTCAATGATAATAAATTGCCTACGGTAGATCAAAAGGGCCAGGAGCCGGATGGCGAAGTCAAGACTCCGGAGGAGCAAACTCCACAGGATAATGGCACTACCGGCGGAGATAAGCAAGAGATTGATCAGGCCAAGCTTGATGAAATTCAAAAGAAGCTTGACGATTTAATGAAGCAGTCCAAGGAAATAAGCGACCTGATAGACAGCTTGAGAAAATAAGTAATATAGTAAATAATGGATATAAAATAAAAAGTAAATGGATAGATTCGTAAGTGAATCTATCCATTTTTTTAAACTAATAAAAAAAAATCTAATCCATATAATAAAATTAATGTATCCCATACTATAAATTTGTGACAAAATTATGAAAAATTTGTTGCTTAATTATTAAAAATGTATATAATACTATCTTATGAAATATTAAAAATATATTAAAGTTTTATCTTGTAAATTAAATTAAAAAGGAATAGAATACAATAGTTATTTTTCGGCTTTGACATTATATTCCTAATTAATAATTTAAATATTTACACTACAAATGAAAGGGTCAGAATATATTTACTATTATTAGTAAATGGGTGGAGTTATCTATGTTTAAGAAACTTAGAAGGGTATTAGTAGGAAA
>JAQSXC010000258.1 GCA_029266335.1 Eubacterium sp.
AGAGGTAAACTATATAAATGAAGCATTGCCCGGAGACAACTTAATCCTTAATAGAGATATTTCCGCATTAAATTCAAACCAGCTATACATTGAGGGCATTAGTGAAAAAAATAATAAAGCAGTATTTAAGTCTCAGGTTGAGATCCAATTGAAAAATAACCTGTAACCCTTATATCTCTAAATTTATCGCTTACAGGATCTTTCTGTGAATAATCAAACAGTATTATTTCATCAGGTCCTGTTCTATATGTCAGAGAAATTAAAAATACTTTCTTAATAATGTTTTTTACAGGAACTCCAATAAAATCAGGGAGATACTCCTTGATAAATTCCTCATTACGGAGTATCTGGTGAACCTTGTTTACCTTCACATAATCCTCTTCCATCCTGATGGCATCAGGAATAGCACCTGAATTATCAGAGCTCAGAAAATCAAACACCATAGCCTGTCTGAACGCCTCAAGCTCAATAGAATCCATAAATAAGGTTTTTGCATATTTATAGATTATTGCTATGTTTTCACGGTATGATACCGGCCTGTCAAGGTAACCCTTGTCACGGCAATATATGGATAGTTGCCTGAATACTTCAAATGGATTTCTTAAAGTGTTTTTTTGTAACAGCTTCAGTGACTCAGGAAATCTATTGGAGTTAAAATATCTTTCAACCACCTCTTCTACATCTTTTAAAATAAGAAGATCTTCATAGGATATATATCTGTTACTGAAAATCTCATAAGGGGCATAGTTTCTGTAGCTATACCCGTGTTTTTCGGCTTCCAGTCTTACTTTTGAACCCTTCAGCAGCTTAAGGAAGCCTAATTGAAGCTGATGAGGTTTCATATTATACACATCATTGAAGGAGCGCTTAAAAGAACTGATATCTTCTAAGGGCAAACCCGCTATCAGATCCAGGTGTATATGAATATTTCCTTTTTGCAGAAGCTTCTCAACGTTTGTTTTTAGTTTGTACAGGTCTGTAACCCTGTTAATTTCACAAAGTGTTTCCGGATTTGTAGTCTGAAGCCCTATTTCAAACTGAATTCTACCTTTTGGTGCACTGCCAAGGAGTGCCAGCATTTCATCATCAAACAAATCTGCAGCAGCTTCGAAATGAAACAAAGTATTAATGTCAAGAGATATTATATACTCTAAAATCTCTTTTGCCCGTTTCTTATTGCAGTTGAAGGTCCTGTCTACAAACTTGATTAGTTTTGGCTTGTGTATTAAAAGAGTATTTAGATCCTTCTTCACCCTCTCAAAAGAAAAAAATCTGATGCCTTTAAAAGTGGAAGATATGCAGTAGGAACAGAAAAACGGGCAACCCCTGGAGGCTTCGTAGTATATTATCCTGTTTTCTGCAGAATTCAGCAGATTCCCGGTATAAGGAGATTGTAGCTTGTCCAGTTGGCCTACAAGGTTGTAGCCCTCATTGAAAAAGACAGTATTATCCTCCCTGTAAGCCACTCCTGAGAGTTCCCTGAAAGCGTCAGAACCTTCAATGATGGAATTTAACAAGGCTGGAAATACTTCCTCACCTTCTCCGCAAATTATAAAGTCAATAGTTTTATTGGCTTCAAGAGCATCCACAGCAGTGAATGATACTTCAGGACCTCCCAAAATTATTCTGCAATGCGGTAGAATTTTTTTTATTTCAATTGTTAATATATTTATAAGCTCAATATTCCATATATAACAGGAAAAAGCCAGAATATCAGGCTTTTCCGAATATATTGCAGATAGGATGTTATCTTTATTATCATTTATGGTAAATTCCCGCGCAACAATATTGTTGCCTGTCAGAAACGCTTCATTTTTTTGAACACTGGCCTGCAGGTACCATATGGCCAGACATGTGTGAATATACTTCGAATTAATACCAACTAATAGGGTTTTCATTATCAGGCTCCATTCCGATATACAATAAACCTGAAATATATTTTGTCAGGGTTTATTATATATTATGCCATCATTCTCAGTTATGTACAAGTCTGGCCCAGGTTTTGAATATGGAGTCAAAGTAATAATAGAAATCTTTTCTTCCTACTTTTTCCAGGCTTTTGATATCAGAGGTTGCCAGGACCTTACCTTCAAGTATATAATCAACAGAACCGACAATTGTATCGCTTTTTACAGGTGCTTCAAGTGTTTTCGGAAGGTTATATACTATTTTAACCTTGTCAACTTCATCCTGTTTTAAAGGTATGGTTATATCTGAATCAGAATATACTGCCATTTTATCAGCCAGGCCCTTATGTACGTTGATCTCCTGTAATTGCTGTCCCTTCCTGAGATACTCATAATTGGTGTAATTACCAAAGGTATAATCCAGTAAAACTTTACTGTTTTGCGCCCGCACTGCTCTTGTAGCGCAGTTAAGCACCACCGTAATAATTCTCCAGTTGTTTTTTGTGGCTGAGGTTACGAGACATCTGCCTGCCTGACCGGTGTATCCGGTTTTTACACCATCCACACCCGGATACAAGCTCAACATTTCATTTGTATTTGTTATATTATTTCCATCAAAAACAGAATTTTTTGTTCCAACGATATTGCAGAACTTTTCATTTTTTAATGCATATTGAGTTATGAGGGCCAAATCATACGGTGTTGAATAATGTTGTGGATCATCAAGTCCATGGGGTGTGACAAAATTGGAATTGATTGCACCAATTTCGGCAGCCTTTCTATTCATCATTTCAGCAAAAAGTTCTACTGAACCCCCTATATGTTCGGCAACTGCAATTGCAGCATCATTTCCTGATCTGAGCATCATGGCATACAGCAAATCCTTGAGTTTATAGGTTTTTCCCGCCTTCAGGTGGGCAGTTGACCCGCCTATGGCAGCAGCTCTTTTACTAACCAACACATCTTCCTCATCATTCCCGTTTTCAAGAGCCACAATAGCTGTCATTATTTTTGTGGTACTTGCAATGGCACGGCGGGTATATGCGTTCTTTTCATAAAGCACACGTCCACTGGCAGTATCCAGAACTATTGCTGCTCCTGCCGAAATTTTCGGGATCTTATTTCCTGTGGTTTCGATACTTTCCTGACCAATAAGTCCATTGATAGGTTCATCGTCATTGCTATCATCGGCAGAAACCTTATTGGTGTACAATAGATTGGATAAAATGATGACAATAATCAATACTAATCTTAGTGTTTTTTTCAAGAGCCTCACATCCCCAGCTTTCTAATATAAATATACATATTTATATTTTATTGGAATACATAGTACAAAACTTAAGCGTTATAAATATATGAAAACAATAAATGGATTATAACGCATAGGTTCAGATAAAATTTTTCGGCTGTAGAAAAATTTTATTACATCTGTGCGTTTCAACGAGGCAAAGTGTTCTCAATGTGTCCAGATAGGACACTATGATACCATAGACATCAATTGCCTCGTTATAACGCATGTCTAAATTAAATATAATAAAAAATAAATCAAACATTTTTTATTAATAAGCGTAAAATAAACAGAAGTAATAAATAAAAAAAATTACACATAATTTAACATTTGACACCTATCATTTGATCGGTAAATTGTATTATTATATATTTAGACTAAAGGTGTCATGAAAAATTTAGTGAATCAATCTTGGAGGCTAAGGAAGAAACATGAGAAATGTTGTAATAATATCATCGGATTACACTGGTCATGGTCATAAGAGCATAAGTGAATCGCTGTTGGAACAATTTAATCTGCATGAAGATGTAAATATTAATATTATAGATGGCTTTGATTTAGGCGGAAATATGTGGGTAAAAGTAGGCAAGTCCTATGGATTGGTTACCAGAAACGCCAAAGAGTTATGGAAATTGGCATGGAAAATATCCAAAAGAAGTCCTTCATTTATTCATGAATTTACTGAACTTACAATACGTGAAAACTTTATAAAAATGCTAAGGAAGCTGAAACCCGACTTAATACTTTCTGTTCATCCGGTATTCAATGCACCTATTTTAAATATACTGAAAGAATATAAGATAAATATACCTTTTGCAATATTTGTAGCAGATCTTGTAAGCATTTCCCCTCTGTGGGCTGACAAACGTGCAGATATGATAATCTGTCCCACACAGGAAGCCAAAGAAAGATGCATGGGTTTTGGCGTTCAGGAGAAAAACATTACAGTTGCCGGTTTCCCTGTCAGATCAAGATTTACAGAACATATTACTCAAAACATCCATAAACCTGACTATAGTTTGGATAGACCCCTTGAATGCCTCATTATGAGCGGCGGCGAAGGTTCAGGTGATATGAATGCGGTATCAAGAATTCTATTGGATAACTTTAACTGTAAAGTAAGGATTATTGCCGGAAGAAATGAAGCTATGAAGGAAAAACTTGAGAAATCTCTTTCTCAGCAATATCCGGGAAGAGTTGAGATACATGGATTTATTACCAATATTCAGGACTATATGCTCAAATCCGACATAGCCTTTACCAGAGGCAGCCCAAACGTTATGATGGAAGCTATTGCCTGTAATGTACCTCTTATAATAACCGGCGCATTACCGGGCCAGGAGCAGGAAAATCCGGATTTTGCCGTAAACAACAAACTTGGTATTTTTTGTGATGAGCTTTCAAACTTGTCCTCCATTGTATCGGGGCTGCTGGATGACAATGCAAAGGGGTTAAACGAAATTAAAAAGGCTCAGAGAGAATATTTTGATCATGAATCAGCCAAAAAGATAGTTGATGTATGTCTTGACCTTATCAGGAATGAAGTATTTATATATCCATCTGAGATCAGACGGAGAAGACGTTTCCTGAAGTTAAAATTACAATCGAGAAGAAGTTCATAGTAATAAAAAATTTAAATAAAACTAATAAAAGGGGCTGTCTAAAATCAGAAAAAAATCTGGTGTGCGCCCCGTGAAGTAGACATTGTAATATTTATAATTTTGGATTGCTGTCCCAAGTATCGGGCAGCAATCTTTTTATGCAGCTTATTGATGCTGTACCCTGGACACACCAGTAAAAACTCCGTCCGGACATTTTTCTTTCCTCGAAGCAGGAATCTCCTGAACCCATGGTCTTCTTTAAGAAGCCAAATGCACCTTCCACTTGTATTGAGCAGTTCATTGTTATTGTTTTCACAAACTTAATTCTACAACATTGAGCGACTCTTTTGGGAGTCTCTTTTTGTATTTTTTACACAGAAAAAGACTGCCTCAAAATTTTACTTTTGAGACAGCATCTTGTTTTATACACATTTAAATAAACAAATGCAATTCATCATGTATTC
>JAQSXC010000047.1 GCA_029266335.1 Eubacterium sp.
TATATTTCCTTACGGGCAATGACTACATCAATGTCTTTCTGCTGGAAAACCTGCTCCCACTCGTTTCCAAGCTTTGCATCGGTTATAAAGCAGTCAACCTCCTGGAAGTCGGCCACCCTGCAATAACTGAGCTTTCCCAGCTTGCTCTGGTCACACAGAACAAATACACTGTCCGAACATTTAATCATGGCCTTCTTGACTTCGGTTTCCTGCTCATTCTGATCGGTGAAACCTCTGTTTAAAGTGATACCCTGGCAGGATATGAAGGCCTTTGATGCAAAATAACTGTTAAGAATGGTACTTTCGGCCACTCTTCCCACAAAGGACATATTGGTTTTGCGCAACATGCCTCCGATAGAGATAATCTTTACACTTTCACTGTCGGCCAGTTCGGTAATAACCTTGTGGGAATTGGTTATAACAGTGATGTTTTTCATATTTTTTATGTATTTGGCCAAAAAATATGCGGAAGTACTTGCATCCAGGAAGATGGTCTCCCCTTCCTTTATCATTTTTGCAGCCTCATACGCAATAGCATCCTTACCGGCAGAATTAATGACCTGTCTTTGCTCAACAGGAACTTCAGCAACGTTTCCCTCTACAAGTGTAGCACCGCCATAGGTTCTGACCAGAATCCCCATTTGCTCCAGTTTTTCCAGATCTCTTCGGATTGTTTCCTCGGTAACTTCAAATTGTCTGCTAAGTTCGGTAACCAGAACGCTTTTATTTTCGCCTATAATTTCTGTTATTTTTTTTCTTCTCTCAACAGCCAGCATTGTTCCTCCATCTGAAAATTGATTATTTACAAACTATTTTCTATTTAAACTATGCGTTTTAATCTAAGCGTTATAATATGGATGCCCACAATTCTTCGTGAGGTCTTGGAATAACAACACTGTCCACCAGCAGGCCCTGCTCCCTGGCTCTTGCCGCACCTGCGGCTGCAGCGGCTTCAACACTTGCCACGTCACCTGTAAATATGGCAAAACATTTGCCGCCCATTCCACGTGCAATTCTAACTTCCACAAGTTCAACGACGGCAGCTTTTACTGCACTGTCAGCAGCCTCTATTACAGCAGCTGCAGTAAAGGTTTCAACTATTCCTACCGCTTCCCTGTTTTTTATTTCATTTACACCCATTATGGCGGGTATTACCTGTTCACTTATATTACCAATAATAAAACTGTCAATAATATAATCATATCCATTTTCCTTTGCTATGTCTATAGCACTGTTAATGGCTGCCAGCTCCCCCCACACTACAGTTATATACTTGCCCGGACAGACAGGCGCAGACTGCAGTAATTGTACATTGGCACCTTTTAGCATACTGTCAGCAATGTAAATGCCTCTGGTCACATTTTTAATTTCAACAATTCCTATAGATTTAACCATATTGACCTCCAAAATAATCAAAAGCTTCGGGCCGTAATTGTAATACTGTCATTTGAGATCCCTGTCACGGTTCCCTGTATGCTGGAGTGAATGTTTGAACCGATGTCGGCTTCGGTCACCGCTGCTACAATTGTACCCGTATCAACTTTATCATTAAGTGCCACCACAGGACTGGCCGGTTTTCCAACATGCTGCCTTAAAGGAAGTGTTATCTCTCGGGGCAATAACGCTTCACTGCTCATTTCCACGGATCTGTAGTACTTTTCCAGCCCACATCTTTGAAGAATCCTTGAGGAAGGGACCAATCTCATTTCCCTTTCAACTCTTACTTTCTCAGGGGCTTTGCTATTTTTATACTTTATACCGTTTTTAATAAGGTTACCCTTGACCTCACTACACACATTTCTTGGACAAATATCCTGAGTGCAGGCTATATAATCACATACACCGCAGCCGCAGCACAATTGTGCCTGCAGGTATGGTGCAATATTTGAAACATCTTCGTTTACCACAGTCCGCAGAGTTTTGTTAACCTCCAGTGAATATCCCATCAGATATCTCGGGCACATATCGGTGCAGGCCCTGCACTGGCAGCAGGCTGCTGAAGCCCTTTTTAACGATATGTTTGATTTTATCAATCTTTTTTGAATAAGACTGTGCTGCCTGGGAAGTACTATCAAGCCTTTAGTTGTTTTGGTGACAAATTCCTTTTCAGGGTCGCACAGTCTACCCATCAAAGGCCCTCCCGAAATAACACTGTGCTTTTCACTGTCATAGCCTCCAGCTGCCTCAAGAAGGCTGATTACAGGTGTTCCTACCGGAACCTTAAATGTAACAGGTGCTGCCACATCGCCTGCAACACAAACATATTTATGTGTTACGGGTTTATTGTTAAATATGGCCTGTGCTATATTGTACAGGGTTTCAACATTTAAAACCATTACACCTACCGAAAGGGGCAATTGTGCTTCAGGTATTATTTTACCTGTGACCTCATAGGTGAGAATAACCTCATCTCCGGCAGGATATATATCTTTTATTTCCTTGATTTCAATTTTTGAATATCTATTTATATAATCGGCACCAAAAGTCATGTTCTTTTTCTTTACTGCAAAGATCGCTTTTGAAGCCCCTAATATTCCAATTAATGAATTCAGAGCATCACACAAAAGCTCAAAGTTTTCCGCAAGTATAAACTTGTCAACCTTGAGCAGGGGTTCACACTCTGCTGCATTTATAATTACAGTATCTATATTTTTAACAAGCTTCTTATGGGTAGGGAAACCTGCTCCCCCTGCTCCTACAATACCTGCTCCGAATATTACACTGACTAAATTCTCATATAACATAATGGCACCAACCCCATCATAAGAATGATTTAAACATTTCCTAGTCTACTATTCCCACAATCGAAGCATCCACAGGTGCATGATCTTTTTGAAGTGCAAGTCTTGCCGCACTGCCTGTTGCCATCAGCACAACGTCACCTATACCCGCTCCTGCCGTATCTACCGCTATAGTGTATTTTTCAACCGGCAAATTCCTTTCAAGATGCTGAACCATCATAAACTTATACCCCACAAGCATGTCATGCTTTCTTGTGGAAACCACGTTTCCTATAACCTTGCCAATAATCATATTAACCTCCATGAGCCGATAGCGGCCGCAAAATTGTTATGGAATTTGTTCACTCCCTTATAGCTAAAAGGCGAATAAAGGAGGTTAATTGGCCATGTGCGCTTTCAAAGTATTGGCAAATACTTTGAATATTTCGCACGGCCATAAATTCACAGGTTGGCTTGGAATACGAGTGCCAGCATAGTCTTTCAAGCTAACCTCCCATTTACGCGCAGGGCACGTACTCAAATACATATGAAAAGCAGCTTAAGGCAAAATTCTTGCTCTGTCTCCAGACTTGATTCCTGCTGCATTTCCATCATCTGTATCAATATGCATTTCTGTATTGAACCTGTCACTTACTCTTATCTGAACCTCGTAAAATCTGGTTGGCCTTGTTCCGGCTAATTCAACGTCAACACTATCGTTATCCTTAAGCCCATATATGGCTGCATCGGCTGTTGTCATGTGAATATGGCGGTTGGCAATTATACAGCCTTCCATAATATGAACTACTCCTTTCGGACCGACTATTACTACCGGAGACGAACCTTTGATTTCTCCCGAAGGCCTTACAGGAGGAGTAATTCCCAGTCTTACGGCATCAGTTTTTGCCAGCTCAACCTGTGTAGCTTTTCTTACTGGTCCGAGTATACGTACCTTCTCAATACTTCTAAGACTTGGTCCGACCAGAGTGACAAGCTCATTAGATGCAAATTCTTCACCCATGAGAGTTCTCAGCCTGGTAAGCTGATAACCTTTGCCGTATAAAATATCCAGAGCTTCCTGTGTAACATGCACATGCCTCGCAGAAACCCCGACCCTGATGCCGTCTTCCTTTTCCGGACCCAGCACGTTCAACTGTTTCAATACTTCGGAACATATTATTTCAATCAAATTCTGCTCTAACATGATAAACCCCCATTTTATGCAACTTTATTGAGTTTGTCAAACTAATTTATTAAGAAAACCGGCTTGCTGAATTTTAATACAGCAGCGGTTCAATAGAAAATTTTGGGGGTGCAGAAAAATTTTCCTTCCCCTTTTCAATCCTCCGTGCAGGAATTTATCTTATTACCTCGTGATTTATAAGTATAAATTCCTACACGTGAAACTTATATTGGGATGGAGCTAATGAGAGAGTTTCCAACCATGGTACACACATTACTTTCATGCTACACTGGTTACTTTATGGAAGGAAGTATTTTTTCAATGTCTCCATGTGGTCTTGGAATAACGTGAGTAGCAACAATTTCACCGAGTTTTGCCGCTGCAGCCGCACCAGCTTCTGTAGCTGCCTTCACCGCTCCTACGTCTCCTCTTACCATAACACTTACAAGACCTGAACCGATCTTTTCAGTTCCTACCAGTACAACATTTGCTGCCTTTACCATAGCATCTGCTGCTTCAATTGCTGCAACAAGACCTCTTGTTTCTACCATTCCCAATGCTTCATTATTCATGATTCTGACCTCCTGTTTTTTGTTTTCATTAATTTGATTTATAACTTCTTCCTGCTTACTTTGAGGTGTTTGATTTGATTTGGAATTCACCATTTTAGATACCATTTGCCTTTCTTGCCCACCAGGTTTGAATGTACTTTTACTTCAAACTAAACCACTGTTTCTTCCCCACCTACAAACTTGAGTATCTCGGAGTGCGGGCGAGCAATTACTGCTTTTGCAACAACCTTACCTACCCTGTTTGCAGCTGTTACTCCTGACTCAAGTGCAGCTGTTACAGCTGAAATGCTTCCCTTTATCACTATTGTAACAAGCCTTCCTCCCAGCCTTCTTTCAGTGCACATAAGCTCAACCTCAGATGTCTTCAGCATTGCATCCAGACCTTCAATTGCAGCAGTCAGGCTTTGTACCTCCATTAGTGCAATAGAATACTCCATTTTACCTCCCAAGCCATGTCATGGCTTTGTCCCCCCCATGTGCGGAGTCAATACAATTGTTCCTGCCGGTATGATTCACCCCATGGTTTGTCCCATCAGGGCCAGATCTGTTTAGGCATGATTACTTGAATTTTGGAAGTATCTTTTCAATATCGGTATGTGGTCTTGGTATTACATGAACCGCAACCAGTTCTCCAAGTCTCTGAGCAGCTGATGCTCCTGCTTCTGTAGCTGCTTTAACCGCCCCCACATCTCCTCTTACCATAACAGTTACAAGTCCTGATCCGATTTTTTCGGTTCCCACCAAAACTACATTCGCTGACTTTACCATAGCATCCGCTGCTTCAATTGCTGCAGTCAATCCTCTTGTTTCTACCATTCCTAAAGCTTCCATAATAAAATCTCCTTTCAGATTTTTAAATAGATTTAATTTGTCAAAATGTGTTTAATTATTTAAGAGTCCTTACCTACACTGCAAAGCTTTATCATTTTTTGAGTTTCATTGTCGGGTCTTGGCATAACATGGTGTGTTATTACTCCCGAACACTGGTTTGCAGCATCTACTCCAGCCTGAACTGCAGCCTGTACGGAAGATACGCTGCCCTCCAGTTTTACAAGCATTACAAGAGGAACTTCTACGCCATCTCCTCCTGCAGGCTTTGTGGAGTCAAGGGCCACTATCCTGACATCAGCTGCTTTTGCTGCCGCGTCAGCCGCTTTGATAGCTGTAACAAATCCATATACTTCTATAAATCCGACTGCCTGGGACATAAGTTATTCTCCTTCAATTTCTTCTGCCTGTTTCATATGCGTACCAGTTATACTTCTTTATTTACGTAAGCTACCTTTATTCCCTTAAGTGCCACATTTGTTTCCATAGCTTCGTTCAGTTCATACAGGCCGAACTTATGAGTAACCAGTTCTTCCAGAGGAATTCCGACTTCCTTTGCTCTCTTGACGAAAGCTATTGTTACGGGATATTCCAGCGGTGAATATGTCCAGGAGCCTACAACTGTTATTTCCTTCTGGCATATGTCAAAGTGAGGGTTGAGCTTGCTGTCTCCATTATTTACGAAGAAGCCCATTTCACAGAGCCCGCCGCCCTTTCTTACGTACTTCCAAACCTCTGAAGCAGCAGCAGGAGCTCCTGTACACTGGAATGCGAAATCTGCACCCAAACCTTGGGACAAGTTCTTTACATAGTCAACTCTCTTTTCAAGGGTATCAACTTCTTTAAAATTAATGGTGTCCAAAGCCCCCATCTTTCGGGAATATTGAAGTCTCTGATTATCTCCGTCCAGGGCAATTATATGCCTGATACCATAAGTCTTGAGCACTGCTGTTACCATTAGTCCAACAGGTCCGCAGCCCTGAATGAGCACTTTGCTGTCAAAATTTAAAAGATTTGTGGTTCTTGCGCGTTCTACGGCATGAACTGCCACTGCTGCCAGTTCTACCAGCATTCTCTGTTCCAGGTTCAGATCCGAAACCTTGAAGAAGGTTGAACCCTTTTTCAGAACAATATGTGATGCAAACCAGCCGTTGAGGTGAGAATCGCTGCTGTCTGGAATCAGACCATAAATACCGGAATTTTCACAGAGGTTTGGTTTTTCAGGATGAAGTTTGCACATTGCACACTCTCCGCAAACCATTACTGAAGATACTATCTTATCACCTATTGCTACACTGTTTCCGGCAGTATCCTTCTTTATGTTTTTACCCATTGCTATTATTTCACCGGTACCTTCATGTCCCAGAACTACAGGAATGAGTCCGAAGGGATCTCCCTTCCATTCATGAACATCTGTACCGCAGACACCGCAGCCCTCCACTTTTACAAGTATTTCATCATCCTTTACCCCGGGTATGGGAAACTCTTTGACCTCAATTGTCTTTGTACCGGTCAGCATTGCTACACGGGCTGCCTTTGAATTAACCGAACTTCCCGCTTTTGAGCCTGAACCCATCATTTCATCTATAACAGACTTTACGATAGCTTCAAGTTCTCTTTCGTTTATTGCCATTAAGTACACCCCCATTTTTTATTTACATAATTAAAACAGCTTTTATTGTTTCACATCTTCTTTTTCTGGTGAAGGAAGCTGCGGATGTGATCCCTTCTCCTGTTGGTCCTGCAATTGTAAAGGTTGTATGACCTTCGCTTCCAAAACCGATACCCGCATAGGATGGAGCATTCTTTACAAATATTGTTGTTTCTATAGCTTTTGCGAATCCAGTCAGATGGTCAATATTCTTTGAATGCATATGAGCCGTATGTTTGTTCCCATGCTCAGCCTTAACAGCAAGCATTATTGCTTCATCTATGTCATCGGTCTTAACTATAGGCAGTATGGGCATCATAAGCTCTTCTGTTACAAAAGGATGCTCAGCAGGAGTTTCACATATAATACATCTGATTTCATCTCCCACGCTTATACCCATTTCTTCAAGTATGAGCTTTGCATCCTTCCCAACCCATTTTTTATTGATCATCAGCTGTCTTACAGGTCTGTCCGAGCAGCCGCTGCCCTGTTCCTCCTTTTTTTCTGTAAGAACAATATCAACAAGCCTGTCAATATCTTCACCCTTTAACAAATACGCACCGTTTTTCAGCATGTAATGTACCAGTTCGTCCACTATAGAGCTTAATGCAAATACTTCTTTTTCGGCAATACATGGCAGGTTGTTATCAAAGGTACAGCCGTCTATTATATCCTTTGCAGCCTTTTTAATGTCTGCGGTATCATCAACTATAACGGGAGGATTTCCTGCACCTGCGCCTATTGCCTTTTTGCCTGATGACAATAATGCTTTTACAACTCCGGGGCCACCTGTGGCAACCAGCAGCTTTACATTCGGGTCCTTCATCATTGCATCTGCAGATTTAAGTGTCGGTTTTACCACTGAGCATACCAGGTTTTCAGGCCCGCCTGCTTTTAGAATGGCTCTGTTTATGAGATCTACTGCATAATTTGAAACATTAATGGCATTGGGATGGGGGTTGAAAACCACCGCATTCCCGCCTGCCAACATCCCAATACTGTTGCAGATAACGGTTTCGCTCGGGTTGGTACTTGGGGTGATTGCTCCGATCAACCCGAAGGGTGAAAGTTCAACCAGGGTTAACCCTCCATCACCTGACTTTGCGAAAGTAGTAAGATCCTCGGTGCCTGGTGTCTTTTCCGCTACCAGCCTGTGTTTGAGCACCTTGTGTGCCACTTTGCCCATTCCTGTTTCCTCAACACCCATCTTTGCCATTGTTTCAGCTTCCAGCAAAGTAAGCCTGCGGATTTCGGAAATTATATCTTCACGCTGCTTCAATGTAAAAGTTCTAAAGGTCTTATATGCAGCAGCTGCTTCCTTCAAAGCTTCTTCCATGGTTTCAAAAACTCCAAGCAGGCTGGGACCATTGCTTTTTCCGGCATGAAAATTACTCTTGTCTTCCTGCACTACATTTTTCAATACTCTGGTGACAATTTCATTTATTAGCGTTTCGTTAATCACTTTGTAACCCCCTGTCTCTTTGTACTCATTTTATTGGTGCAATTGATGAAAATACTTTTGCTCCGTATTCAGCAAGCATTTTATCCTGCTCTGCAGTGCCACCGCTTACACCTAGGCCTCCCAGGACAGTCGAATTCCTGATCAGAGGTACCCCTCCTGCAAAGATCACTATTCTTCCATTGTTGGTATACTGCAAACCGTATAGTGAACTTCCCTCCCGGCACAATCGCCCTACTTCCTCAGTAGTCATTTTCAGTGCTGCCGAGGTATACGCCTTGTTCATTGCAACATCTATACTTGCAATAAATGATGAATCCATTTTGTTCAGCAATATTAAGTTTGCACCTTCATCCGCTATTGCAATTACAGCATTCAACCCGTTTCTTTCGGCTTCCCTTTCGATTTCCCCGGCAATGCGTTTAGCGCTGTCAAGGTTAAGTCTATCCGAAGGTAACCGGACAGAATTTTCATTTTCTTTTTCTGATATTTCAGCCAATACATTTCCTACTGTCTTTTTAATCCTGCTCACCAGCTCAGTATATCTGGCCATGCTGTAAATAAAATCCGAGAGTCTGTTTATATAGGCCAAAACAATTCTATCCAATACACCTTTGCTGTCCAGCTCCACTGCAATTCTTTCGGCTCTTCTTATAATTGTCCTTGATACATCAAGTGATGAGCTCAAAGTACTTTCACCCTGGAGTATAAAGCCATCAAAACTGCCTGTTACCTTCTGGTAAGCATCTATTTTCTTTTCAAGGGCTTCTATCAAAGCTTTATCCAGGAACTGTCTGCCGCCTGCAATCTGAGCATTCACGGCTAGAAGCTGTTTTTGTATTTCAACAATCTCACAGCTTGCCGTATCAAACTCATCAAAGGACTTTGCAACCCCAAGTGAACTGGTAAATTCGTCCATCGTTCCAAGCAGGTGTATCAGCCGGTCGCTTTTCGGTATTCTGTTATTCAGGGTATCTGTCATACCTGTGTCACCGTTTCTGGTGTACAACTGCATCTTTTACTCCTCCTTGGCTTTTAGGAATAACTAATAATAACCTTCCCTAATTATTTAATCATTCCTTATTTCACTTAAAACAAGTCCGGTTGCTACAGCATTTCGCGGGCCTTCCATCCCTCTGATATTTCCCCTTCCGGCAACTACATTGTAGTTAGCCAGTATTTGAGTTATTATCTCAGGAATCTCAAAATCCAGTGCCGAACCGCCCACCATTACTACAAAATCTATACTTCTCAGATTGTTGTCGGGACTGACGGCTTTTAAAGCTCTTATCGTATTTGCCGCAAACACCTTCTTTTTAGCTTCCTGCCTGACAAGCCTTATTTTTTCAATGGACAGCTGTCTGGCAGTTTTAATGGGTATTAACAGCGAATCCGTTATTACCACTATTCTGGCAAAAAGTCCAGGGTCCAAAGGAGTTTCACAATACTTGACCGTACCATCCTCAAACCTTAAGTACAGAGGGCTCTCCACCTTTGCCAGCGGATATTTTTTTATTGCCTCGGCCAGCTCCAGATCATTTAATGCCAGCTCTGAATTTATAAGCTTTGTCACAAGGTCTCCGGCGCCTGCAAGGTGAACACTTTTAACCACTCCATCTCCTGTTATCAGGGCCGCATCTGTTGAACCACCGCCTATATCCACTATTGCAACAGGTTTTTCGGTGCCGGGTGTTGTCAATGCTCCCAGTAAAGCCATATTTGCTTCAGCACCTGCTATTTTTACGAAGACTCCGGTCTTATCAGAAAGTTCATCTGCAATTTTTTGCATTGGGAGCTTTGAGGTCTTGACCATAGCTGCAATCAACACGGCATTTTCCAGTGCGTACTCTCCGGCCAGCCCACCGTTGACTTTAACAGGAACAAAGGTGTCAATTGCAAGCACATCCTGTATTTTCATACTTTCTGACTGCTGCTGTGTCAGACCGGCCATTACTTCTCTTACCCTGTGCAGCATGCTGCCGGCTTCGGTATTGGCTTCCCCCAGTACATCCTCAATTATACCAACGCTGCCCGCAGCCTCCATAATTTTATCTGCGCCGCTCATTACATCTATTTCCCTGCTGCCGTCCTTCCCAATAAAGGTTAATGTGCCGGCTGCAATCCTGTTACTTCTTACATCACCGTGAGGTGTTTTTATCACTACCGCAGATCTGTTTCCAATCAAGCTTCTGGATATAGGAATAATATTTTTTGTTTCATTTGGTGAAAGTCCAAATATTGTTGCCAGACCGTAGGGATTTGAAAGTACTTTTATTGTTTCACCGTTGTTTGCCACCTCTACCGCTGCAAGCTTTCCAAGCGGTACTTTATCTATAAGCTCAACCTCATCAACTACAGGTATTCTGCGGGTCAATCTGTTATTTATTAATACTGCGTCATCTTTTTGAACAATTGCCCCTGTTATGTTAAGACCCATTTCAAAACCTTTATTTATAACTCCTGCAGCATCTTCAAAATCATAGCTTTTGGGAACAACTACAATTAAATCTGAAGACTTTTGCTGCTTCAGCAGACTTTCAACTGCAACGGTATTACCAACACCCAGTCCTATTCCTCCGGGGGTTGCAGGATTATGTCCTATCATTGATGACTCAATAATCATTGTTTCGCTTATGGTTTCCATGGCTATGTCGCTAATAACAGGTGCTGCTTCATTAATTCTGATACTGCTTAATTGGCCCGCTGTTATCCCGGCTTTACTGCAGGCTTCATCAAGTGCCTCCAGTATACCGGACACATTATCTGCAGTCCCTTTTATTCCTGTAGTAGTATTTACTGCAGAAGCCAGAAACTTAAGATTACCTGTATCCGTTTTAGCTGCAATGCACACTTCAGTCGTTGAATTGCCGATATCCACTCCGGCGATCAGTCTATACACGTGTTTCATTGATTCACAACCATTCCAGCTGTATTTTCAGCTACATCACTTTAAGCCTTTCAAAACTTTTCTGCTGCGATATACTTCAGCTGCATTTTTTATTAATTGAGCAGTTATTTTAGCGTTATATTTATTATCAAGCTCCCGGGACGCAGCCATCAGCTGCTCGTAGCTTGCTCTTCTCGGTCTGAGCAGCTCGTATACCTCCAAAACCTTAGCATCGGGAATTCTGGTCATTTCAGCCGCCCTTCTCAGATTCAAGGCAAACTGGAGTTTTCCGTTTGCTTCTGCTATCTGAGCCTGAAGCTCAAGCACTTCTGCACTGATCTTAATATCATCGGGAACAATCTGCTCATTTACTACATTTTCAAGAGTAATATCATCAAGTGTTTTTCCTGAATAACTGGAAACCAGTTGAGGTTTATTTTTCTGAAGCGGGTAATCCTTAAGTGAAACCGCTGCCCTTTCAGAGCCGGCTTTAATTTCTGCCACCGGTACCTTTGCCGCTGATACCTCTGATGCTGAATTTTCAGACCGGTGGCTTTGAACACTGTCAACTGAATTCATGTTCTGTTTTTGCTGTTCCACTACTTTTTTAACCAACTGCTCTATCTTATTCTCATCCATGGTTTAGCTCCTTTTAAACTCTACCTGCAGTTGAACGGGTTTAGCTTCGTCATTTACAAGCTGAGTTTCCTTTATATGCAGCAGAGCGGCTTTTGCCTGATATTTCGGCCTTGACATGTAATCACTCTGTACCGTCAGAGGTACAGGAGACTGCCCCTTTGCATATTTAGCAGCATTTTTACCTATATTCCTGTATATTTCAGTTGTTATCAGCGGTGCCTGAGGAAACAGTTCCAGGTTTGTCAGCGGGAATAAATCCTTTTGATGTATCACTGTGGTACCCTTAGACTGAATACCTATCCCAATGCCTGAACCGCTTAATTTTGCAGCTTTTAAAGCAATAAAGGAAACATCAGAGGTTTCATACACTTTAACAAACCTGCATTTCATACCTTCCTCTTCAATTCCGGCAGAGATTTCTCTCAAAACTTCATAATGTGATATACCATTTATGGTCTTTGTCTGTGATGTTCCAAAAGCAGGTGCCAGTCCTACGATTACTTCGTCTGAATATGATCCCTGCCTTGCTTCGCCCACTTCTTTTATAATTAAACTTGAATCGGCTGTTATCTGGCTGTAAGGCTTATTCTGTGACTCATTCAAATATTGAGGATAAGCATTTTCAATATGTTCTTTAACTTTTTCAGTAATTAGCCTTACCAGTTCTTCGCTGTAATCCATCTCGTTTTCCCCCAACAAAATTCGCTGATATCTGGTTATTTATGCTCATATTGAAGCCGGATCCATTGCCATGCTTATATTCTTTATTTCTTCCCATCTGCGGCCGCCAACCCTATAGCCGGTACCCGGGCCCATATAATCATTTGGTACATTTACCGAGCTTATAACATTAAAATCCCTGTCAATGATTGATGATGTCTGCAGGCAGTCTCCCGAAATTCTCTGCTTCAGCATATCCAGCACTGCCTGTGCAATTTCGGTGTGACCAGTTTTATATAGTGCACGGACTATGTCCAGTCCTGTTAAATTACCTTCTCCAAGCTTTTCTGCCGCCCTGAGATCTTCGGGTACATTTCTCGAAGGCATATCCTTGCTGCCATGTGCGTAGGTCGCACACTCTACCTCTTCTTCGGTAACCTCGGGGAAGCCCAGATATGAGAATACATCCTTTACAGCCTGAGCTGCTTTCCTTCTGACTTCAACTATTTCCTCCTCGGTTACGGGACGTAAACCGCCGTCTATTTTAAGATCACGCTGCAAAACATTGTAGTCGTCAAAATCCTCTGCATCAAAGTTTGCACCTGCAAACATATTGTCATAATTGGGAGTGGCACTATAGCCGGAGAATATAAAATCGGTTCCCGGCAGCATCTGCATCAGCATCCTGGCAGTTCTTCTTATATCCGAATGCGAAAAGGTCTGGTCGTTTCCTGAAGCTACTTCCAGGCCAAGCATGGCTGCCAGGAGGTTTTCGGCAAGTACAGCTCTGATACCCGATGGTACGGCACCCGCGATACCTATACAGCTGATTGCACCGTTTTGTGTCCCCTGAACTCCAGCGCCCTTGATTACAAGCAGACAGCGGGCTTCCAGATACAGCATTGATTTGCCTTCTGCATTACCCATTAAAACCTCTGAACCAGTGCCCGAGGTGCACCGCATTTTCATACCCCGCGATGCATAGGCAGATGCCAGAAAAGCCTTTGAATAAGGGGTATCGTCACCGTCAATAAATACTTTTTCTGTACCGTAAACCGAAATTGTTTCTGCATATGTGGTCAAGCCCTTCATTCCAAGCTTGAGTTCAGTTGCTTCTTCTACTGCACACTGGGTCAGTATGCCGCGTCTGCCGCACTGTGAACCTATCAGCAATGCCAGGGCATTCAGCGGAGCATATCTTGCAATACCCACAGTGGTTTCCTGTTCATCAAAGCCCCTTACAGCTGCTTCGGCTGCATCTGCAGCAATCTGAACGGGATGGTCCTTAAGGTTTGTAACATGGCACTGATTTGACGGAGTTTTTCTTTCCCTCATCTTCTGCATTGCCATCATCATTTCCACTACATTCAAATGCTTCATTACTTCTACTAACTTAGCAGGTGTAAGACCATTTACTATTTTACTGATTTCTTTCTTACTTATATTTATATCTACAAGCATTCTTGCAATATAGAGCGAATCCATCAGCATGGCTTCGGCTGCAATGCCGGTATCAATTGCATAGTCGGCAACAAATGTATCTATAAAATCAAAAGCCGCTCTGCTCTTACCATCCATCTCAGCTATGACGCCATCTTTAACCCGAATTGACGGTACCGGATCAGCAGCATTTTCCATTGCTACCAACCCGGCCTCGGGATATTCCTTTACAAAACCGTCATTATGAACCGGGCGGTTCCGCAGTACTTCAAATCTTTTGGACATAATCATAAGAAAACCTCTTATTTGTACTTGGATAAGAAATAGTTGAATAATAAATTCCGGAAGTTATTTTTTAACTGTTTCGAGTACTTTCTTAGTAACCTCTGCAACTATTTTCGCTATATCAGCTTCACTTGCAGTCTTCTTTTCTTCAATTTCATCCTCAGCCTTGAACTTACAGGTGCATTCTTCCTGAGTGCAGCTTCTGCATCCCGGATGTCTTCCCGGAACGTTCATTTTCTTTCTGATATCCATTAATTTTCCGACCTGTTCACAGTTGAGTTCTTTTTCTCCGCCCAATTGTCTTGCTACCAAACTGATTTTTGCGAAGAATTCAAGTGTTTCCATTTTGAAATATGCTGAAAGCAAGTCGACACCTACTGTTAACGCACCGTGGTTTTCAAGCAGCACCGCATCATGATTCTGCAGATATTTACTTACTGCATCAGGTATTTCCTCTGTTGAAGGAGTACCGTATTCAGCTATTGGCACACTTCCAAGGAAGATAACCGCTTCGGGCATAGTGTATTTATCAAGGGGAATTCTTGCGATAGCGAAACCTGTTGCTGTTGGTGGATGAGCATGTACAACTGCTCTTACATCAGGTCTCTCCTTATAGACACGGAGATGCATTTTTAATTCTGAGGATGGTTTCCAGGTTCCTTCCAGTACTTTTCCTTCTCCGTTTACTTTTATAAGCATGTCAGGTGTCATATAGCCCTTGCTTACACCTGTGGGAGTAGCCCAGAATTCATTTTCTCCAACTTTAACTGTTATGTTTCCGTCATTGGCTGCTACAAAGCCTTTGTTATAAATTCTTTTACCAATCTCACATATCTCTTTTTTGATTTCATAATCAGATTTCATTGGTTTTACCTCGCTTTATACATTAATTATTTTGTTTTAATTCTTTTTAAGATTTATTAGATAAGATTTAAAGCATTACATTATGATGGTTTCTTTTTTTCATACTTAAATTTTACTCCTGTTTTGTGATTTTGTAAACAAAAACTTTTGTTTTTCTTTGTTTTGTTGGTTTTATATTGTTTGTTTTGTGTTGATTGTTTTGAGATGTTTCGGTACAACATCATAAAACCACCGTAAACAATAAGTTTTACGATGGTTTTACCAGCAGGATTGATATATTTTATTTAGCCTCTTCTATTTACTTATATTATACATTCACTTCAACAATACTTTCTTAGATGTTATATTCCCTTTAACAATATTTCCTTACGTACTATACTCTCTTCAGCAATACATCCTTTTCATACTCATTTATATCTTTTAACCATTCAGCTGCCACAGGGACACCTTTTTGGAGACAGTATTTATTCCAAACAGCTGCATAGGGCAGAGCCTTGAACTCTTCCAAAAGAGCAAGCCTGTCACCATAGTTTCCGGCCTCTTCGGCCTCCAAAGCAAGCTTTGTAGGTTCAAGCAATGAGAACAGGATTGATTTAAGCGTCGCTCTGGTTCCTGTTACCCAGGCAGTTATCCTGTTTATGCTGGCATCAAAGAAATCCAGCGCATAGTAAACTCTTTCCCAGACGTCCATACGCTTCACTTCCTGAGCAAGTGCTATAAGGTCATCATTGAGCACAACCACATGATCACTGTCCCAGCGTACAGGTCTGCTTACGTGAAGAAGAAGGTCTTTGGAATATAACAGTATTGAAGATATTTTGTCAGCTACACTTTCCGTCAGATGGAAGTGTCCCATATCAAAGCAGGGAGTAATGCTATTCTTAAGACTGTAACCCAGATAGAATTCATGGGAACCTACGGTGTAGGATTCAACTCCTATGCCAAAAAGCTTGCATTCCACTGCATCTATGATATATTTCGGGTCATACTTTATTGAGAATATCTCATCCAGAGAATCTTTTAATATCTGTCTATGCCCTGCTCTGTCAACAGTGGTATCCTTGCTTCCGTCACCAACCCAGAAATTGATTACACAGGGAGTACCCAGTTCCCTGCCTATGGCAGCGGCTATTTCTCTGCATCTCTTTCCGTGGCTTATCCAGAAACTTCTTATACAGGAATCCTTGCTGGAAAGTGTGAAGCCTGTAGCTGCCATATTGTGCGAAAAGAAGGTCGGGTTAAAGTCAATTCCGACACCCAGCTTCTTTGCCCAGTCAATCCACTTCCTGAAATGCTCCACCGTTATCTGATCCCTGTCAACCTGCTGACCATCTGTCTCAGCATATATTGCATGGAGATTGATTCTGTGTTTGCCGGGAATCAGGCTAAATGCCTTTTCATAGTCTGCACGGAGTTCGTCACCTGTTCTCGCTCTTCCGGGATAGTTTCCGGTTACCAGTGTTCCGCCGCCCGCACCAGCAGCAGCCACTTCGAACCCGCCAATATCATCACCCTGCCAGCAGTGCAGTGATATCTGCATGGAACTCATTTTTTCAAGAATTTCATCAGTATCTATTCCATATGCTGCATAAACTTCCTTTGCCAACTGGTAGCTCTTTTCAACATTTTCCGTGCTGATTAATTTTGTCATATTTTCAACCTCCATCTGCGGCCTTAAGCCATATTATGTATTCTATACTTCCGGTTTCAGCTTGCTGCCAGCCTCCTTACGGCCAAACTTCCAACTTCTGATTTCAATCAGCTAAACTATTTGCATAATCCCAGAAACCTCTCATAAGTCTCATCCCACTGTGGAATTTCCTTCGGCTTGTACTCAATAGTTGGTGTTGAATTTCTAACAAGCTGTCTTCCTTCGCTCAGAGTCTTTATTTCACCCAGAGCATATAGCTGTGAAATCACATTCCCCATTGCAGTTGCTTCATCCGGTCCTGCTATAACCGGTCTTGCAATGGCATTTGCAGTAAACTGGGACAGGATTGTATTCTTGCAGCCACCTCCCACTATATGAAGCACCGGTAAGCTGTAACCCACTATTTTCTCCAGACCTTCCAGCGCCACCCGGTACTTCAGTGCCAGACTCTCAAAAATACATCTGGAAATCTGGCCCTTGGTTTCGGGAACAGGCTGGTTTGTTCTGCAGCAGTAATCCCTGATTTTTTGAGGCATGGCACCGGGACTGTAAAAGGCGCTGTCATCAGGATTTATCAGGGAACGGAAGGGTTCTGCCTCCATTGCCATCTGATCCAGTTCATCAAAAGAAACCCTTTCACCTTTTTTATCCCAGTACCTCTGACATTCCTGGTAAATCCACAGACCCATGATATTCTTAAGAAGCCTGATGGTATTGTTGAAGCCGCCTTCATTTGTATAGTTCTGACTGTAGGTTTCATCACTGATAATTGGTGCCGGAAGTTCAACTCCCAGCAGGGACCAGGTTCCACTGCTCAAATATGCGTATTTCTCCTGACTGACAGGAACCGAAACTACAGCGCTTGCCGTGTCGTGTGACGCAACTGAAACAACCGGTATTTTGCCTATTCCCAGCTCCGACATGATCCCCTGTGACAGACTGCCGTTTATTGTTCCGGCATCTACGATACCCGGTAAAATACCGGTTGGCAGACCCAGCTTATTCATTAATTCCCTTGACCAGTTTCTGTTTTTGGCATTTAGCATTTGTGACGTGCTTGCATTGGTATATTCAGCGTTTATTTCTCCAGTCAAAAAATAATTCAGCAAGTCAGGTATGAACAGCAAGGTTTTTGCCCTTTCAAGCAGATCAGGACTTTCCTTTTTCACAGCCATCAGCTGATACAGAGTGTTGAAGGACTGAAATGCGATTCCCGTCTCCCCATATATATCTCTTTTAGAAATAATTCCGCAGGTTTCCTCAATCATTTTTTCGGTTCTGCTATCTCTATAATGAAAAGGATTTCCTATCAATCCGCCCTTTGAATCTAACAATGCAAAATCAACAGCCCAGGTATCCGTGCCTATTGAAGTGATCTCTCCTCCGGCATCCTTTGAAGCCTTCAATATCCCCTGCTTCATTTCATGAAAAAGTCTCAGAATATCCCAATAAAAACTGTTTTGTACCATAACGGGCTGATTCTGAAATCTGTGTACTTCCTTCAGTTCCAATTTGCTGCCGTTATACTTTGCAAGCATGGCCCTTCCACTGCTTGCACCATAATCAAATGCCAATATGTTAAGCATTTTCCCACTATACCTCCCGGGATATTTTCACAGGAATTGTTATATGCCAACCTCCCATTATCAATAATTACTCTATCAAAAAACAGATTTACCCGGCAAATTCCTATATTAAAACTATATATGAACAGCTGATTATTTTCTTAGGGGAATGTTACTATTTTATTAGGCTATATTACCCTCTATTAACAATGTACAATACGTTTTTGAGTGGTGAATTTGCCCTGCGGCTGCGTTGAAGCCGCTTACAAGGCATAAAGCCTTTCTGCGCGTCTTCGCCTTGTCGCAAGCCAAATTCTCTCCCTCAAAAATCATCGACCTCACGCCGAGATATTTTGGCAATTTTCGAGGCGGATGGACGCAGCCTTGCTGACGCAAGGCAAGGACGACAACAAAGAAAAGTGATAAAATAGCCGGCATGAGGCGTGTTTTACATTGTCAATAGGAGGGTATTATGTTAAAATGTTACTGATATTTTATGAAAGGACAGACACCTTATGAAAAGCTCAATACCAACACTTAGAGGCAGCAGCATTTTCAGACCGGGAGAATTGATATGTATAAATAAATCCTCGGAAGCATTTGAGGAATATATGCATATGATGCACAAACATGACTTTATCGAGTTGGTTTATGTCATTTCGGGCAAAGGAAGGCATATTGTTCAGGATAATGAATATGAGCTTTCAAAAGGCGACTTTTTTATAATTAACCATAATGTATCCCACGGGTTTTATCCTTTGGTAGATGGTGTTGATGAGCCGGTAGTTTTCAACTGCCTGTTTATGCCGGAATATCTGGACTCCTCGCTCTTGAGTACCGGAAATTTCGAGGATATTGTTTCATCCTTCCTGTTTAAATCCCTTTTTCCCGATAAATCAATTGCACTGCCCGATTTGAAGCTGGCAGGCTCTCAATACACCGAGATCGGGGAGCTGTTCTCCAGAATGTATTTTGAATATCAGTCACAAGCCAGAGGGTATTATGATATATTAAGAGCTTATCTGATTGAGCTGTTAATTAAAATATTCCGGTTAATGGACAACAAAAAACCTCCTGTTCCAAATAAGAACCGGGAGATTATTGAAAAAGCAATTTTTCTTATGAAACAGAACTACAATCAGGATATCCGGCTTGAGGACATAGCCATGAAGTGCTTTATCAGCAAAAATTATTTCAGCAGGCTGTTCAAAGAGGTCACCGGTATCAAATTCAGCGACTATGTCCAAAAAGTACGTATTGACGAGGCTTGCTCACTAATCAGAAACACAAGCAGTAAACTGACAGACATTGCCTTGCAGACCGGTTACAGCGATATGAAGTTCTTTTACCAGGTGTTCAGAAAATACACCGGAATGACTCCGGGGGAGTACAGAAAGAAATAGTATTTACTGATTTTGGCTATCCATACTAGTCCTGAATATTCGGAGTATAAAATGAGTCATTCAGAATATCTATTACTCCTTGACACTCATTTTTTAAACTTTTTGGAAAGCAAACCAAATAAGAATTCGATGCCTTTTCTCCAACAATTGTCTTTTGGTATTTAACAAGCCCGTTTACCTCCCAGGACAGGATATAGTAATTGTCCTTCTGAACCTTGTATGAGACTTTGAGTCCCAACCTATTTATATATTGGTCCATTAATCTGGAAGCCGAAAGCCTGCTGGCATTTTTTGAGCTGTAAACCGTAATTTCGGAGTTGTCCCTTCTATTTGAGAAGGTAACACTATCCCCGTATTGTGATGTCTTTGTCTTTGAAAAAGTCGCAGGATAATATATGGAAAATCCATATTTGTTGCTGCTATAAACTTTATTTACATTGATTTGTTCTGATGATGTATTTTCACTTTTCAGGCCTGCTTCTGACTTTCCGGATGAATTACTATTTAATTCAGAAACATTCGCCTGACCCGAGCCAACTGTTATGTAAACATTTTCGATAAAGTTCCCGCAACCTACCGTTACTTGTGAATACCCTGGTTTAATCGCTTGAACGGTTCCATCATTATCAACTTTGAGAATATCATTTTGTACTTCATAGGATAGAGCCGGGATTTCCGCCCCTTCCGGGCTTATATCAATACTTGGAATAATTCTTACCTTTTGATCAGGTTCAAGCTCAAAATGATTGTACTTTATGCTTATTCCTTTTATTAACGGCTGAACAGAAACCTTTAATGTTTGATACTTATTATTAACTTCAACTTTAATAAAAGCATCACCAACACCGATAGCTCTGATATTACCCTCGCTATCTACAGTGACAACTTTTTCATCACTGCTTGAATAGCCTATTTCTGGCAGTTTTGCGTTCTTATGACTCATAACCAACTGAGTCACAACTTTTCCCGAATCTCCGATTTTATTAAGCTGGCCGTCCATATAAACGCTAAAGCTCTTCATTTCAGGAAGTACAAATGAAACATCGTAGGTTTTAATAACTTTATTGTTAATAACCGCTGAAATTTTAGTCTGTCCTCCCTTAATTCCCCTGAGTACGTTTTTAGCATCTACAGATGCAATCTCCGGATCACCAATCACCCATTTCACATCCGGGCTGCCGGCATAAAAAGGTATTACCTTGTGACTCTCTTTTAGTTGGACGCTTTGGTCTACAAGAAAACTTTTATCTAGCTCATCAAATTCGAAATCATATATTTTAGGATGAAGAATTCCGCTCCTGAACAAAATAAGCTGTACTATCAACAAAATGGCAACAATAATACCCGAGGATCCTGCAGCGAAAATCTTAATCCTCTTCCTGCGAAATTCAAGTGCTATTGATCTCTCAGGGTTATCCGGAATAAAATATGAGCTGTCCAACGATGCGGCAACTTTATAACTGCGTAAGGCCAAAGAGTATTTATTTGAATTGTCGTATGCTTGTCCGAGCAAAAAACTTGTCCTGGCATCGCCAATGTTTGCTGCTATTGCACCTGACAGTAGTATTTCAGCCTCTTCATTACTTCCTATACCAATAAGCATGTGAGCTTTTTCGTTTATATAATTTATTTCAGTTGGAGTAATTTGGATTGCTGCGTCAAAGCTTTCCAAAGCATCCCTATATCTTTTTAGCGCAGTCAGTATTAGCGCCCTTTTATAGTAAGCAGCGTGATGCCTGATATTCAGCTTAAGTGTTTTATCAAAGAAGCTAAGAGCTTCATGAAGTTCATTTAATGCATAGCAGCAATTCGCCTTTATAAAACAGGCATTTGAATTGTCATCAATTGAAAGTGCCAGATCAGAGTAGCATATTGCGCGGCTATAGTCACCCTCATCACTACATTTTTCTGCCTTTGCTTCGAAGTATGCATAGCTGTTATTTTTATTTTCAAGTTCTTTGGTTAAAACCCAGGGAATATTACTTTGACTCAGAAGTCCTTCCATTTTGTAACTATCATACTTTCCGCTTCTGCTTAATAAATTCAGGACTTCCTTGAATTTTTCTAGACTAAAATCCATATAAAACTGCTTCAAATATGCTTCTATAAGCTTTGAAGACTCATCATAGTGCTTTGAGCCACAAAGTATCTTAGTTTTTTCAAATATATAATAGCTTTTTTTATTAGAATCCGAGCATGCAATCGCCTTATCTATTTCTGTAATTGCTTCACTCAAATTATTTTGGAAAAGTGCTCTCACAGCAGACTTTAAATAAATATTAGGATTACCATTTATTAAATCAACTGTTCCTTCAGATGTTAAGTCCCAAACCATTCTCTACCCCCGGCAAAAAAGCCTATCATCGAACTCTGGTTAACCTTTTCCTAAGAAGTAGTGGTCTGTAACATCTAAAACGTATATTGCCCGGCGAGGAAAATTTTCTCAGGACTAGGCGGAAGAGAGCGGAATAATTGCTTTATTCCAACCGATGACAACGACGTCCTGGGGAAATTTAACCGCAGGCAATGTATGAATTTAGATGTTACAGATCACTAATACTTAGAATAATAAAAATAGGCCATTATTCATAATTATCTCAATTATCACAATTATGTAAATAAACCGTGAGTCCTATTTCGGAAATAGGCATAATCTATCCAATCTCCTTCAAAAGAATTTAACATTAATTGGTTATTACAGCGATTTACGTCCACTACAGAGAAAAACCTTACAACGTTATAATTAAAGTGTTGAAAGGTTTTTTAACAAGAGTCTAATCTATTAATATTTTAACTTTTGCTTGCAATTTTCTGACATTCCTGCTTTAGTTTTGCATCAATAGTGATTATATTTACATTTCTTCAATTATCTTTATCCCCCGGGGCTCCATTTCACCCTTCAAGTCTTCAGCAATTCATTTACCATTTCCATAGTTGGTATTGACGATACCGCACCTGCTTTTGAAACAGCTAATGATGCCGCCAGCGATGCAAGCTTTAAAGAGGTTGGTATATCCAGGCCTTTTGCTGTTGAACCTACAAAGTATCCTAAAAAGGTATCCCCGGCCGCAGTTGTATCCACCACTTCCACTTCATTTGCTCCATGCTTAAACCAGTTGGTTTTGTCTGCATAAATAACCCCATTTTTCCCAAGAGTCAGGACAACACTGATATCAGGATACTTTTTCAACAGACGTGATATAATCTCTTCCGGTTTGGAGGAACCTGTAAGATCTTCGCCCTCTATTTCATTGATTATCAGCCAGGTAATGCCCTCAAGAGAAGTATTTTTAATCCACTCTTCCATTGGAGAAGGGTTGAAGGCGATTTTCATCCTGCTCTTTTGAGCCGCTTTGAGCAAATAGGGTACATTACTTATTTCATTCTGAGCGATCAGAATATCGTTCCCGGTAAACTGCTCCAATATATTGTCTATCTCAAGGGTAGTAATTTCCTTATTTGTACCGCCAAAAAGTATGATACTGTTTTGACCGGATTTATCCTTCTGAATCAGTGCATTTCCTGTACGTCCTTCACTTTCCATGAGGAAATCACACTTTATTCCGGCCTCATCCAAAGCCTGCCTTATTATACCGCCATCCCTGCCTATCTTACCGGCATGATATACCTCAAGGCCGGATCTGGCTATTGCTACCGATTGATTTAGCCCTTTCCCGCCGCAAAAGGTATTGATTTCTTCGGAAGAAATTGTTTCACCCGGGCGTACTATATGATCCAGACTATATACAATATCTATATTTAAAGATCCAAAATTCAATATTTTATTCATATTGCACTCTCCCATAATAAAGACTTATAAAGCGCATACTGAGAAACACTGCAAAAAATCCGGCAATTATTTCTGTTTTAGAACGCTATCTCTGATAATAAGTTCTGTATTTATTTGTATTTTCTGTGACGTACCATTATTCTCAATCATTAATGCCATCAGTCGTTTTACAGCGGTGCTGCCCATCTCCTGTTTAAATACCTTTACTGTTGTCAGTCTTGGACTTGTTATCTCACAGAAAGGCATATCATCAAACCCTATAATGGAAACATCCCTGGGAATATTTATACCCTTTTCCTTTAATGCTCTCATTACTCCAAATGCAATAGTATCATTGTCGGCAAAGAATGCTGTAGGCAAGCTTTTATTATTCTGCAGAAAAACTGCCATATCTCTATACGCACCTTCCATGGTGGGCTCAACAGAAATGAGATACTCCTTTTTTACTGCTATTTTGAATTCATGTAAAGCGTCCAGAAATCCCTGCCTTCTATAAAAAAAGTTCTTTATAAAGGCAGAACTGCCGATGTAGCCTATCTCGGCATGCCCATTTTCTATTAAATAACTGGTTGCTCTAAATGAAGCATCTTCATTATTTATGAGAACCGAATTAATATTACTGTCTCTGAGACAGCTGTCAAGCAATACAATTGGGTTTCTGTAATTACTGAACAGCTCAAGGTCTTCACGCAGCATTTCGGTTGCAAGTATAAGCATTCCTGAAGTACTGTCATTGTTCAGACCCGCTATAATTTCTCCGAAGTCCTTCTCCATAATGCTTATGTGGGAAATAAGCAGTTCATACCCCTGCAGCCTGCATTCCTTTTCTATTCCTTCTATAAGGGATGAGAAAAACGGAGTGTCATTGACAACATATCCATGCCTTTTGAATATAACCAGACGTATGGTATTTTTGTCAGAAGCAGTCTCCTTGATATAGCCAAGTTCCCTGGCAGCTTTCAAGACATTCTGCTTTATTTCCTCGCTTACACCTTTTCTGTTGTTAAGAGCATTGGACACTGTAGCAGGTGAAACATTTGCCGCCTTTGCTATATCCTTAACAGTTAACTTCATTTAAAATCACTCCAATTTATCTTGGTTAACCCAATTTTATCCGCAGACATGATAAAATAATAAATTAACCTTTTTGAGACAGAGTTTTATTATTTAATCATACCATAATTATATCAGATACATTTTATGAGTTACACTTATACGTGTCAAACCTTTTTTGTTTTTAGCCCAGTACTCTTTTGACAGCAACCTTCCAGCCTTGATACAACTCACCCCGCTTCAGGGAATCCATTTCAGGGGTATAAGTGCTGCAATCTTTTCTTAAGCTTTTAATTTCTTCTTTACTATCCCATATGCCCACTGCCAACCCGGCCAAATAAACCGAACCCATGGATGACAGTTCTGCAGTTTCAGCACCCTTGACCGGAATATCCAGCATATCGGCCTGAAATTGCATTAAAAAAGCATCCCTGGTGGGTCCACCGTCAACGCGTATTTCCTTAGGCTTTATTCCTGCCTCCTGTGTCATTGTATCTATGGCATCCTTGATCTGGTAGGCGGTTGATTCTATGGCCGCCCTGACAACATGTTCCTTACGGGTCCCTCTGGACATGCCCACAACAGCAGCTCTGGCATTTGAATCCCAGTAGGGAATCCCAAGTCCCACAAACGCAGGGATAAGATATACCCCTTCATTGCTTTCAAGGGAATCAACCATATTTCTTGCTTCTTCAAAGTTCTGAAAAAGGCCGAGATTATCCTTTACCCATTTCAATGCGTCTCCGCTGCAATGAACAATTCCCTCAATAGCATATTCAACCTTGCCGTTCATACCCCAGGCTACAGATGTAACTAATCCGTTTCCTACTTCCTTATAGCTGCTGCCAATATTCATCATGATGGATGACCCGGTTCCATAGGTTGCCTTAACCATGCCCGCTTCAAAGCAATTCTGTCCGAAGAGCGCCCCCTGGGAATCACCAATTACACCTGTTATAGGTAGACTTGCGTCAAACAGTTCATTTTCTGCAGTAAATCCGAATATGTCATCCGAATATTTTATTTCGGGCAGCATGCTTTCATATATTCCGAACAGCTTAATAAGCTCCTTGTCCCAACAAAGTGTACGTATATTAAAAAGAAGTGTCCTGCTGGCATTGGTATAATCTGTGGCATGCACCACACCGCCTGTCAGTTTCCAGATAAGCCAGGAGTCAATTGTACCCATAAGGATTTGCCCTGCTTCGGCCTTTTCCCTTACGCCTTCTACATTATCCAATATCCATTTTATTTTTGTTGCGGAAAAATAAGGGTCCAGCAAAAGCCCGGTTTTTTCATTTACAGTCTTTTCCAGGTCCTTCTTTTTAAACATTTCACACATATCCGATGTACGTCTGCACTGCCAGACAATTGCATTGTATACAGGCAGACCGGTGTTTTTGTCCCATAAAACTATTGTTTCTCTCTGATTTGTTATTGCTAAAGCCTTGATATATCCAGGCTCCAGCTTAGCCTTTACCAGGACATCGGCAAGCAACTTTTTAGAGTTTTCATATATTTCAACAGGATCATGTTCAACCCAGCCGGGTCGGGGATAATGCTGCCCATGTTCCAGGGAAGCTTTCACAATAATATCTCCGTTTTCGTCAACTATCATGGTTTTTGTTCCTGAAGTACTTTGATCCAGTGCTAAAATAAAACCTTTCTCCATAATCAGCCTCCAATTACATCATCTATAAATTAAACCGGGAAGGCTACTCCTGCCCTAAGAATAATATTGGGATAGGGTGTAAATTCACCTGTCCTTATGGCGAATTTAACCTTTTTTGTGAATTCCTTAAACTCCGAATGCGGCATAAACTCATTATCAACACCCGACAGCGAAGCTTTTATATATTGAAGCAGGCCATCATTCTTTTCTACAATTTCTTCTGCCAGATAATAAAATTCAATCTGTGTCTCATCAAGCACTGCGCTCAGTACCTGTTCAAAGCCTGGTACACCACCGCACAGAGCAAGGTCAACCGTCGGAACCCCTGCCGGAATGGGCAGACCTGCATCACCTATTAAAAATATGTCGTTATGTCCGAGAGCTGCTATATAACCGGCCAGCTGTGCATTTAATATTCCTCTTTTTTTCATGTGTACCTCAGCCCCTTTACTTATTTTCATTACGGGATTGCAGTGCCATTTTAGCCTGCAGATTGCGCTGGAACTGGTCAATAACTACTGCAAATATAATAACCAGACCCTTTATAACCATCTGCCAGAATTCCGATACCCCGCACATTACAAGTCCGTCATTAATAACACCTATTACAAAGGCACCGATTATGGTTCCGCCAATAGTTCCCACACCGCCGGCCATTGAAGTTCCTCCCAGTACCGTTGCAGCGATAGCGTTCATTTCCCAGGATTCTCCCGATGCAGGATGAGCCGCTACCAGCTGGGAAGCTGTGATTATGCCTACAATGGCTGCACATATTCCTGAAATCATGTAAACCTGGATCTTGACTTTTTGAACTTTTACACCGGACAATCTTGCAGCCTTCTCATTTCCTCCGATGGAGAGAATATGCCAACCAAAAGGAGTCTTTTTCAGAACAATGGCAGCTATGATTGCTATGATTACAAGTATTACAGCTCCGACGGGAATCCCTCCCACATTTCTGCCGAAAACCTCAAAGCCGGTATTTCCAAGTCCTTCTTTTCCCACGATATTGGAGAAGGTTGCACCGTTGGAACGGAGCAGTGCAAGACCACGGGCGATATACATCATACCAAGTGTCGCTATGAAAGGTGCTACATTAAACTTTGTAATTACAAGACCGTTTATTATACCGATTAATGCACCGCAGGCTATTGTTATAAGTACTATTAGCGGTACACTGAAATAAACAGTATAACCGAACATCCGCAGTCCTTCATTGATAAGTCCACCGGCAATCATACCCGAAAGTCCTACTATCGCACCGACAGACAGATCTATTCCTCCGTTGATGATGACGTAGGTCATGCCAATACCAAGTATTCCATAAAGCGCAACGTGCTTGGCAATCAGGAGCAGACTGCTGGCCGACAAAAACGTAGGACTTGCAATGCTGAAAAATACAACTAATATGGACAATACTATCAGCGTTCTGCCTTTGAGCAGATTCATGGCCAGAGTATTATTTGATTTCTTGATTGTTTTAGAATTATTCATGTCCCTTTCCCCTTTTCTTCCATTAGTTGCCATGGTGACCTTTATATGAGGCTAATACCAGACTTTCTTCCTTAATTTCATCACCCGAAAATTCATCGGTTTTAATCCCGTTTGAAACTACTATAACCCTGTCGGCAATGGCCACAATTTCCTTCAGTTCAGATGAAATGACAATTATGGACAGGCCTCTCTCGGCATATTGGTTAATAATATCAAAGACTTCCGTTTTGGCACCAATATCGATTCCTCTGCTGGGTTCATCAAGCAAAAGAATTTTAGGACTTGTCAGAATCCCTTTACCTATGACTACTTTCTGTTGGTTTCCGCCTGATAGTGATAAGATTGGAAGGCATTTGTCCGCAACTTTTATATGAATATCTTTTATCTGATTATCAATATTTTTATTTTCTTTTTTGGAGTCAACAAAAATTGCTTTTACATAGTTTTTCAAACTGGACAGTGATATGTTCTTGCCTATATCCATGGTCTGAATTATTCCTTCTCTCTGCCTGTCCTCCGGAACAATTGCAAAGCCTTTGTCAATTTGTTCGGATATGCTCCTGACTCTAAGTTCTTTCCCTTCCAGACTTATCATTCCGGTATGTTCACATCGAAGTCCCATAATACATTCAAATATTTCTGTTCTCCCCGAACCCATAAGCCCGTATATTCCAAGTATTTCACCTTTTTTAAGATCAAAGCTGACATTGTCAAGCAAGTATCCCCCACCGTTTCTGGGAAGTGTCAGGTTTTCAACTTCCAATACCTTTTCCTGCTTGTTCCAATTGATTTTTCTGTCTCTTTTCGGGTAGGATTTGCCTTCTCCAACCATTTGCTGCACGATCCACGGTACACTTATATCCTTCACTGCAGCATTTGCAACAAATTTGCCATCCCGCAAAACTGTAACATAGTCACCGATTTTCATTATTTCTTCAAGCCTGTGAGAAATATATATGATTGATATGCCTTCAGCCGTTAATTCCCGCATTAATTTAAACAGTACATCAACTTCCTGCTGGCTGAGCGATGAAGTTGGTTCATCCATAATCAATATCTTCAGGTCATCCTGAATCAGATTTCTGGCTATTTCTATCATTTGCTGCTGACCAACCCGCAAATCTCCCACCAGGGTGTTGGCATCCAGAGGATGTTCAAGTTTATTCAGTATTTTATTTGTCAGTCCTATATGTGTCTTATTATCAAGAATCAATTTTCCCTTGGTCTTTTCTTTGGCCATAAAGATATTCTGATAAACCGAAAGATTTGGGAACAGGCTCAGTTCCTGATGTATAATGCCTATTCCATGTTTTCTTGCCTCGGCAGTATCTCTGAACGAAACTTCTTCCCCGTCCATAAAGATTTTACCGGAGGAAGGCTGCTCAATACCTGCAATAATTTTCATCAATGTAGATTTTCCTGCGCCGTTTTCTCCGATCAAAACGTTAACCTTACCCTTTATTACATCAAAGGAGACATTATCCAGAGCTTTGGTGCCGGGGTAGATCTTATCCATGCATTCGGCATGCAGGCAAACATTATTTTGTGAATTCTCGCTATTATCCATTACCGTTTTTGCCCCCCTCTTCTATTTCACGTTTAAAGCAACTGGCGTAATTAAAATAAGATCTTCCTTATCTGCTGTAAAGCATCCTGTAAATTCGATTTTCTTACCTTTTATAGAAGCAAGGTCTACTGGCTTTATAATTTTTTCCTCAACTATTTTATGGATGCTTTGTGATACTGCAGCAAAATCAACCTGATTCTTATATTCTTCGAATTTGATAATGTTTAAAGAATCCCTTATGGCAGAGCCCTTAAATACAGGACCAACCTGCAGCCTGATAACGACAGGACCGGTATAGCCCTCCAGGGTTACTTCAATATAGCCTGATTTTTTCTCAGTATTAACTTCCTTTACCGTTGCTGTTCCCTTAACTGTATAATTAAGCTCACCGGAGGTGCCCATGGAATACTTTCCGTATTTTTTGTCCAGAGATTTTAAATCCCCGTTGGACTCATTTATGAAGGTCTGCAGATCTACCGCCTTTTCAGTCAATTCAGGCACAGCTTTTGAGTCCCATATTCCTGCCACATCATCCCCTGCATTGAATTGGGTTTCACCTGTCAATTTATATTCTTCGCCGGTTTTAACAATTTTGATGCAACCCGTTAATGATGAAAGCATAAAAACTGCTGCCAGCATCACAAGCAAAACTTTCTTTTTCATATACTTCCTCCTTGTCTTGGTAGAATATCTTGTCTTTTGTAGGCTTTTCATATGAAAAATAAATTTAAATAACTGTCTTGATTCGGGATTTAAGGGGCTGCTGCAATTTGAACAATTTAAATACATACATTGCAATTGCCCATTCGCAACAGTCCCCTTATTAAAATCACCTGATATTATTTGCTGAATTTGAATGCTGACAATTTATCTGCATTATCCTTTGTAATTGCGATACAGTCTACAAGCTGCTTTTCATCCGCACCGGTAGAGCCGGTCTTCAAATATTTGTCAGCCTGTTCAACAGCCATTTCAGAAATCAAAGCTGCCTGCTGAAGAGCTGTAGCTGTGATTTCACCTGCTTTTATGGCATCTCTTACATCGTCGCTGCCGTCAACTCCGATTATGGCTATACCCTTCAAACCGGCTGCCTTTATAGCTGCTGCAGCACCCATTGCCATTGTGTCATTACCGCAGATAACACCTTTGATATCGGGGTTTGATTGCAGAATAGTTTCCATCTTGGTGTATGCTTCTGTCTGTTCCCAGTTTGCTGTCTGTGTTGCAACAAGCTTCATATCAGAATACTGGTCTATAACTTCATGGAAAGCCTTTGATCTTACGCCTGCATTTGTATCTGATTCCTTACCGAGCAGTTCTGCGTATTTACCCTTTTCACCCATTGCTTCAACGAATATTTCGGCAACAGCTTTTGCACCCTGGTAGTTGTTTGCAACTATCTGGGATATAGCAATACCTGATTCATTTATTTCTCTGTCTATAAGGAAAGTAGGAATATTGTTGTCTCTGGCTTTCTTAACCGCTGCTACGGTTGCATCCGAGCCTGCGTTGTCACAGATGATTGCAGCTGCCTTTTCAGATATTGCAGTATCAAATAATTCAGCCTGCTTTGTAGGATCATCGTCATGTGATACTGTCTTAACTTCATAGCCCAGAGCCTTTGCCTTTGCAGCCGCAGCTTCAGCTTCTGTTTTGAAGAACGGATTTGAATGTGAAGGAGTGATTATATATACTATTTTTGATCCTCCACCTGTAAGAGGTTTGCCGGCGCCGGTATCACCCCCCGGTGTTTCTGTTGCCTGAGTTGATGTTGCCGATGAAGACGGTGCTGCCGATGAATTGGTTGATTCGGCCTGTTTTGTGCTTCCACAGCCTGCCAGCAGTGAACCAGTTAATGCAACCGCCATAAGAAGTGATAGAAACTTTCTTTTCATAAAATTACATCCTCCTGAAAATTATTATATATTTTTTATATAGATACTACGGAGTTCAATGCTTTAGCCATACTAACCAAGCCGGCTTCGTTTAAGCCGTAGTAGTCAAATATCTCTTTGGAAACTCCTGTTACTACAGGTTCATCAGGCAGTGCCAGATTAATCACCTTTTTAGGTGCCGTACTTGCTACAATCTGGCTGACCATGGCTCCAAGCCCGCCATATTGTGAATGTTCTTCTATTGTTATTATAGCTTTTGTTTCAGCAGCAGCTTTTTCTACAGCAGCCTTATCAATGGGTTTAACGCAATACATATCCAGCACTCTCACCGATATTCCCTGTTCCTGAAGGCTTTCCGCTGCTTTTTGGGCCGGTTTTACCAGTTCACCGCAGGCTACAATGGTCAGATCTGTACCTTCATGAACAACAGTTGCCTTATCCATTTCAAAGTTCAGCTTTTCTTCTTCGTATACATCTTCCACAGGATTTCTCCCCACACGTATATAGGCTGGCTTTTCATCCTTTAACAAGCTTTCGAATAAAGCTTTTGTCTGTATCCGGTCACTGGGAATATAAACTCTCATGTTCGGAATAGATGTCATTGATGCAATATCCTGTGCCGAGTGATGGGTCATTCCAAGTGCTCCATAGCTGACACCGCCGCTGATACCGATAAGTTTTACATTTGTATCGGAGTAAGCCACATCAACCTTTGCCTGTTCCATACTTCTTGTGGAAAGAAAACATGCCGGAGATGCTACATAGGTTTTTTTGCCACACTTTGCAAGTCCTGCTGCAATGGATACGATGTTTTGTTCTGCAATGCCGGTCTCTACAAACTGTTCAGGATGCGTTTCCACAAACGGTGCTAAAGAAGCCGAACCTCTGGAATCACTGCAAAGAACAACTATATCCTTATCAGTATTTGCTTTTTCTACTAAAACATCACATATTGCCTGACGATTGGGTATTTTATTCATTTGCCGCCATCCTCCTTTGATCTAATTCCGCAATTGCCTTCTCGTACTCTTCCCGGCTCGGAACCTTATGATGCCATTGCTTGGCATTTTCCATAAATGAAACCCCATAGCCTTTTATGGTATCGGCAATAATCACTGTCGGTTTGCCTTTTGTGGCTTTCGCAGCTTCAAATGCCTTATCCAGGGACTCCAGGCTATTACCAACTGCATGTATTACATTCCAGCCAAAACTGCTCCATCTCTCATCCTGATTATCCTGAGTCATAACTTCTTCTGTAGTTCCGGAAATCTGCAAACGGTTTCTGTCTACAACCGCCGTAAGGTTGTCCAGCTTGTAGTGACCTGCCGCCATAGCTCCTTCCCATACCGACCCTTCTGCCAGTTCTCCGTCACCCATGACGGTATATACTCTATAGGAGGATTTATTCATCTTTGCGGCCAGTGCCATGCCAACTGACACAGACAGGCCATGTCCCAGGGAGCCGGAATTCATTTCGATGCCGTTAACCTTGTTGGTGGGGTGTCCGATATATTTTGATTTAAATTGTGAATAGGTCTCCAGATCTGCTTTCGGGAAAAAACCTCTTCCTGCCAGAACACTGTACAGGGATTCCACACAATGTCCCTTGCTGAGAATAAATCTATCTCTTTCACTGTCATTAACTGTTTCAGGTGAAATGTTCAGATGCTTGAAATAAAGTGTTACCAGAATATCCATCACACTGAAATCTCCACCGATGTGCCCTGTCTTTGCGTTAAAAATCATATGGAGCACATCTTTTCTAAGCTCAAAAGACAATGCCTTCAAATTGTCCATTTATATCCCCCTTTCCACCGCAGCAGCGGTGTAACAAAAAGTAATGAAAAAACCTTAATCTATCACAATCAACTGCATCCGATATTACTCTCCTCTGAGATATGCTTTCACGTCTTCTTCTACAGGATCATAAAAATCCGGCTTGACATTGATATATTTGCAGGCTTCATATAATATAGGAACAATATTCTTGTGAATCCCCACACAGTGATGGATATATGGACCGGATACCAGCTTTTCTTCCAGCCTTTTCAAGTTGTCCACTTCAATCCACAGATATGTGCCTTTTGTGTAAGGTCCTTCAATAGCCTTTGCATTACCCAGCAGCAGTGAATACTCTCCATTATCTCCGTCAAACCTGCACAGTGTAAGCTCCCCGTGTTTTGCTTCTGCTTCAACCGCTCCCGGGTAGCTGAATGCAAGAGGATATCCCAGAGTGGGTTTTTCCTTTGCTACCGAAACCGGCCATGGTCCGCAGTGCTGGAGCAATTCACCGTTTTCATTGTCCGGATGGCGTACCGTCCAGTCTGCGAAGAAGGATCTGGTCTCATCCATGCCTGCCGCTTCCACCAGCAACGAAGTTATTGCACCATGGATATCTGTTTCGCAGACAACCGGGATGCCCTCATCATTCAGAAGTGAGTTTGCCGCACAAGGCATGATTCCCAGTTCAGTTTGCAGACAGTTCCAGCACTGAAGTGCAATGGCATTACAGCCGTATTTTCCTGCCAATCCCTGCATGGCAACCTTCATTGCCGCAACATTCTCCAAATGCTGGTCCGCGATTTTAACATTCATTTTCTGTTTTATATATTCTATAACCTTTTCAACCTCTGTCTTTTCCTCTTTGGCCGCTTTTACCGCATATACAAGTTCAGGCATCGGGATGGGAGAGAGCTGTATGTTGAACTTTTCGAGCAATTCACCCTCATTGCACATTGTTGACCAGAAATCAAAAGGTCTTGTGGAAATCTGCAATATCCTTGTATTTCTAAAGGTTTTAACAACATTGCATACAGCCAGAAAATCCTTTATGCCTCTTTCAAATTCGGGATCATTCAGTCTGCAGTTGGACATATATGTGAAAGGGACTCTGAATCTTCTCAATACCTTTCCTGTAGCAAAGAGTCCGCACTGGCTGTCTCTTAAGCGTATTCCCTTTTCATCGGGTCTTTCATCACGGGGACCCCATAATAAAACAGGAACATTTAATTCCTTCGCCAATCTGGCACATTCATATTCAGTACCAAAATTACAGTGTGGCAAAAATAATCCGTCAATTTTTTCCGCCTTAAACTTTTCTGCAATTTTTTTCATATCTGCATCATCATACAGAAGTCCTTCCGGGTTAATATCCGTAATATCAACAAAATCCACGTCCAATTCCTTGAGTCTTTCTCTGGTGAGGTTTCCGAATTTGATTGCATCCGGTGCACTGAATATACTTCTTCTGGTGGGTGCAAAGCCGATTTTAACTTTACTCATATACATTTCTCCATTCTTTAGGTAAATTTTGTTTCGATTGGTTTTATTAAAGATAGGGGCAATACTAATTACTCATCTTAATCGGTTTACATAATCTCATTTGAAGAGCAAGCCGAGGATCTCTTTATCAAATATATAATTTTTTTAAATTAAAATATGAAATTATAAGATGGTTGGTAAATTTTGTTTAGCAATAGTATTTAAATTATTAAATTAAGCATATAATCAGTGTTTATTACTTAATTATTATTATAAATCGTTTATATACATTTAGCAATAAATTTATTTATGTTTTTATATATTTCGTCGTATATATACAGTATATATTATATTATTTTGTGCATATCTTACAAATTAATATGATTATTGAACATATTTATCTAAATGTTTCTTTGTAAACATTTTAGTTAATCGCTTAATAAATAGCTAAATTATTTAGCAAATCATTTAGTAAATATGATTGTTTTCTACGAATACTATCCAGACAACCGGTCAGTAATTGCAAAATTGGAGCAAACTTACCGTTGGATTAACCTTATATCTTTATTACTTTTGTTGTATCTATAAGCATTAATACAGAATAACTTTAGCATATGTCAACATTGACATATGAACATAGCAGGTATAATATAATTTATATGTCAATATTGACATATAAATTATATTAGTCGGAGATTATAAATGGAAACAGTCGAAAAAAACAATTTAAATTATGCATTACTTATGGCGGCATTACTTATTGGCGGTTTTTTTACCACACTGGCAACAAGCACTATTAATATTGCCCTTCCTGTTTTAATGGAGCATTTTAATACCACACTTGATACTGTAAAATGGTCAACTACGGGCTTTATGCTTGCAACAGGAATTATGGCTCCCATTACCTGCTATATGGGAGAGAAATTCAGTTATAAAAGAATATATTTCATTTCTATTATAGGATTCACTATAAGCTCCATATTTTGTGCTCTATCCTGGAATGTGCAATCCTTAATAGCTTTTCGGATATTACAGGGACTTTTTAATGGATTAGCCGTACCTTCAACTATGTCAATTATCTATCAGATTGTACCAAGAAATAAACAGGCCTTTTCAATGAGTCTCTGGAGTCTTTCGGCAACAGTAGCACCGGCGATCGGGCCTACACTGAGCGGCTGGCTGATACAGAGCTTCAATTGGAAAGCAATCTTTATAATGAATATTCCTATCGGAATCATAGCTGCATTGTTTATATTAAAAGCAGTTCCATATTATAAACTGAATCCTCCCCAAGGGTTTGATCTGCCCGGTTTTTCAACCTGCCTGGCTGCTAGCATCTTGCTTTTGACGGCGTTCAGCGAAGTGTCCCACTGGGGCTGGACGTCCTATAAAACTATCCTTCTGCTGATATCAGGAATTGTCTTTTTGGGCATCTTCATATTCCGTGAGCTGACAGTAAAAAATCCTATTCTAAATCTTAGCATATTCAGATTTAAAGGCTTTACAATAAGTGTTATTATCAGAAGCATAGTCACAATGGGCCTCTACGCAGGTTCCTTGTTAACACCATTATTTCTGCAAAATGCTCAACATGTATCAGCACTTGATGCCGGCCTGATTTTGCTCCCCTCTTCACTGGCCATGGCATTATGCACTATAATAGTAGGTAAGCTGTATAACCGGATCGATCAGCGTATTTTACTTATATTCGGAGTTATCTGCATGGCTGCCGGCTCCTTTGCATTATCACATTTATCCCTGGAGACCAGCCATATATTTGTGGTAATATGCATGACATTCCGTAATGCCGGGATCGCTTTTTCACTGGGAACAGTAACCATGCTGGGAATGTCCTCACTGGATAAAAAAGTTTCGGGAAACGGCTCGTCAATAAACAATTGGGTAGCACAAAGTATTGGCTGTTTATCAATCGGTATTTTTACATCCCTTTTAACTTTTCAGGCCCGACAGCATGCTGCCGATTTAGTTAATACGGGGGCCGCACTAAAAATGGGAAAGGATTTAATTTCTAATACATCTTTTGTTATGGGAGTTAACGACGTAAACTTTATTTCTGCTATAATAATGTTAGTCGCTTTACCTCTATGTTTTTTATTGAATAAGGATAAATCCGGCGGAGAAAAGCTGGTACAGGATGAAAACAGTAAAGGGCTTAAAGGAAACCTGGAAAATTTAAACTCACAACCCGGGTTTAACAGCTCGGTTTCCGAGAATACAATCTAGCCTCAAGGCTAGTGCTACATCGCAATGGGGAGTGATTAGTTTGAAAGCGCATATGGCCAATTAACCTCCTTTATTCGCCGCATTGCGATAAAGGATATATTTTTCATAACATTTTGTGGCCACAAGGTGGCTCATGGAGGTTAAAATGAATAAATTATCATTTGGGCTGCTTAGCTTATTGTCAACCCAACCAATGACCGGCTATGACCTGACTTTGAAGATCAACAGGTTCTGGCGCTCTACTCACAGCGCCATCTATCCTTTGCTGTCAGAATTGGAGGAAAAAGGATATATTGAATTCATCTTCGAGAAACAGGTGGGCAAGCCTGATAAAAAGATATACAACCTGACTTTTCAAGGGAAACAGCTTTTACATGATTGGTTCATGTCTGAAACCGGTGATGAAGTTATCAGAGATGAGATAACTTTAAAATTATTTTGTATAAAATTCATTGATACCGAGGCAGCCATGAAGGTTCTTGATGAATTTGAAGCAAGATATAAAAGAAAGGTAAAAGAATACACAACCAATATAGAAAACATTAAACAGAAGTCCTCCGGGCATACAGAAGATGCCGCCGACTCATTCTTCGGTTCTTATATACTGACTCAAAGGGCATTAAACAAAGCCACACTTGATCTTAAATGGTGCCAATGGGTGAGAAAGCAGTATATGGAAAAGGGATCCCGGTTTTGGGAGGAAAATTTTAATCCTGAGAATATTAGTGGTTTATAAAGCATTAAGAACTGAAATAAAGGAATTCACTTCAGCATCTTTTAATGCTGTAATTGCACCAGGATAAAAAAACCGCAAAACAAGCAGCCTCAATACAGGATATTTGAATTCTGACTTTGAGGCTGCCTATCTTTTTTGCCGTCCCACCCTCCGGCAAATACCTTTCATATATTAACAATATAAATTGAAGCTTCCCAAATTATAAAATATATATTTTTCAGTTTTGATGCTTGCGAATCCATTCCATTGCAGGTGCTTTTATACTCCTGATATATCCGTCTTCAAACGGAGATTTCAAATCCACACCTGTAACCAATTGAGCAAAGGCTTTTGTTCCTGCCTGTTCAACAAACGCCAGGTACTTTTCCCAGGCAGCCTTTTTATCCTCCAGGTATTTTCCCCACAACTGCATAGCCACAGTCTGAGCAAGAGCATAATCAATATAATAGAACGGTAATACCATAATATGCATTATTGACTGCCATCTTGCTCCCCTGCTGTAAAACGGAATATCCTCAAAATCGGATAAATGCGGCTGGTATATCCGCTCAAGCCGTTTCCACTCCTGATGCCTCTCCTGGGCAGTCCAATGGGGATTTTCATAAACACGGTACTGGAACTCATCAGCCAGACATGCCGAAGGAATAAAAATAATTGCACTCTCCTTATGCATCAGCTGATAACCGGCAGTATCCTCCTTGAAGAACAGCTCGTGAAAATCCTGGGTCAGGTATTCCATGGCAATTGAATGAACCTCACAGCCCTCTGCCTGAGGTGAAAAGTACTCCGGAATCAAATTCTTCCCATAGCTTACAAAGCCCGCAAAGGCATGTCCTGCCTCATGGGTCAGCACATCAACATCACTGGAGGTACCATTAAAATTGGCAAATATGAAGCAGCATTTATGCTTCTCTATATAAGAACAATATCCGCCGCCGGCTTTACCATCTCTTGACAGCACATCAAATAACTCACGCTCCAGCATTTCATCAATGAATTCCGATGTTTCACCGGAAAGCTCATGGTACATTCTGCGGCCGGCTTCAAGTATCTCTTCGGGAGTTCCTTTTGGAGCAGGATTGCCCTCCCGGAAAAACAGTATACTGTCATAACCCTTCCAGTCCTCGACTCCTATCCTCTTCTTCCGGTTCTCAATGATTTCCCGGGCATCGGGAACCAGCTCATCTATAACCTGCCTGCGGAAATTTTCCAGTTCCCTTTTCGTATATCCTATACGTCCCATACGGATATTCCCGAGCTCCGTATAGTCCTTAAACCCCATCTTCCGCGCCTGAGCAGTGCGGTTTTCAACCAATTTATCAAATAATTCATCCAGTTCCCTGCCATGAAATTCAAAAAAATCTCCCTCGGCGATATAAGCTGCCTTTCGTACATTTCTATCAGGGCTTGCCTTGAAAGGCCTCAGCTGTGCCAAGGTATATGTCTCTCCCTGAAAGGGAATTTGCGCTGAGGCGTATATCTGATTGTATCTGGAACACAACGCATTTTCTTCCTGCATAAGCGGGATAATTTCCGGCGCTATGGATTTTACAGCATTGTCAAGTATATCAAATAAATGCTTTCCATATTCAGTGTACAGCTCCTCACGAAAGGAGGAGCTTAAAAGTGCTCTGGCAACCTCAAGACCTCTTTCAGTGACAACGGGTGTATATTTATCGGCAAAATCATTTTCTTCTTTATAGAATTCATCTTTAGTATTTATTGTATGCCGGATATATGCAATGTTTGTAGCATTGAAAAAATCTCCGCTGACAGCATGATACTCTTCAAAGGCCTCCTTAACATCGGCATACCTTTCCGCAGTGTTGATACGCAGAACTATCCTGTCCATAGCGTCTGTTACTGCTTGTGGATCAGGTCTCCTGTATTCAAATTCGCTGAACTTCCGAACTGTTGTCTTCATAAACAAATCCTCCATTAATTCATTTTCATTCTTGAATTCCGGGACCGCCCGAATGCATCAGAGCGGTACTGTCCAGTACTTAATCAAGTGCCCGGAAACATATTTAAATATACTATTAGTGAAATAGTCTGTAGAAGTTTATCAAATTGATTTATTTTAGTCTAAATATAGCACCCCATGAAATATATGTCAATTTTAAATTAATATATACTTAATTAATTATAGTATATATTAATTTTTTCCCTTTTTTGTTTAATAAAAATTAATTACAGTAGACCCGGATAGAGCTCTCGAAACAATTATCCTCATTGCGGATAAAACCTGGACAATCGAATAGGAGGTAGCTGATTATTTCAGCTACCTCCTATTCGATGGGGGGAAACATGGTAGAAAATGGGTTTTACAAAATAACACAAGAATTTATTGATTTAATAAGGGAACTCGGTGGAGTATACAAGGATGCAAAGGAAAGACCAGTTTTTTGTTGTATTGAAGATGCAAGAATAAAAGGTTTGTATTGGGTAATACCAACAAGTGATCTATCTCACAGTTCGCCTGAACAAGTAGAAAAATTAAAAAATTTTGTGCTTTAGACGAAAGGAAGGATGTTCGTTGGGCATATTACTACATAGGGCATACTAACAAAGATGCTCTTTATAGGATAAGTAATTGCTTTCCGATAATAGAAAAATATGTTGCAGGTGAATACACCTCACAAGGTAGGCATCTTGTTTTAGGAACTAAAAAAGATATTGAAATTATACGAAAAAAAATATCACGTATCTTATTTGATGAAAGTAGACATCCCAATAAATACGAACAGCATATTACAACAATAAAAAATTACTTAGTATCAGAATTAAACAGGATAGCCGAAGAAAGTACATAAAAAAGTATTAAAAAAAACTCTTACCAATGTTAAGAGTTTTTTTTAATTACACGAAATAGCAGTTAAGTGTCACCAGGGCAAAGCATATTAAAACGATAATTCCAATCACCCTGGGTGGATTGCTCCGCAGATCCACGCCAGAGCTTTTTATTTTTAAGCCTTACTGAAATAAAAAAAGTGTACCATTTGAAATTAAATATTACCCCTAGAATTTAACTTTTTTATTTTTTAGGTATGTTAAAAAATATTGTATTAAGAGTAAAATAAGCAATATGTATTTTTGAAAATCTTTTGTTATCACCGAATAACCAAAAATTACAATAGTTAATATAACTATAATTAGTTTGATTATGGTTATATTATCATTTTTATTTTTTATAAAAATTTTTATCGTACTATATAAATCTACAAGTAATACAACACTTATTATAATAGTCCAAAATAGAAATTCATTATTTTCATTTTTAAAATTTATTTTATGGTATATAAAATAGCATATTATCATAAATGCAATAAAAATAATTGTGGCAATAGTATTTTTTGAAATTTTCAAATATCTTTCTCCCTCCATATTAATATTTAAAAGTATTATTAAAAATCTGCTTATACTCCTATTATATATCTTAGATCTTAAATATAGTTAAATTATTTTTAATCATATTCTTAAATTGAATATTTCTAGAGTTACTAATAGGGATTTCATTTTCATAATAGTCATTCAGAATAATAGTTCGATTTTTAATTATATTTATATATTTAATATTTACTATAAACGAACAATGAGTTCTAAAAAAATATGTATTAAGTAGGTTATTATCTTCTAGAAAAGTGCATAGTTTGCTCATACTAGTATTCAATATTTCTACTTTTTTTAATGATTCCAAATGGACAATTATTTTTTTTCCACCTTACGCGATTACATAATATAACAATGCCTGGCTGATCACAGGTAAAATGTATTATAATTATATGAGTGACTGCTTTTGTTACTTATTGCCTTTCGTAACCACGAAAGGAGGTGTTAGTGAGTGCACGCACACAAGAAGAAGGACGAAAAGTCCTGAAGAGCAAAAGCAGAAACGTGACTGGAAAGAGATTTTCACTGTAATAGCTGCTATTATTTACTTAATAACAGAGATTATAAAAAAGTTTTGAACAGTCAAAAACCCTCGGATGTTAGGCCATCCAAGGGTTTTCTTTTTTTGTGTCAGTTCGTGCACAAGAATATATATCTATTATACCCACTTTTTTTGACATGAGTCAAATATTATTTGACATAAGAAATTCAAAACCGAGCCTACCCCTTCGTAAGCCTTTCAAAGATTTTGAATTTAGGTGTTGACTTTGGAATTGGGGTTTGAAATCTGTGCAATACATAAAATTTTATTATGGTAGTTTTTATAAAATGAAAT
>JAQSXC010000048.1 GCA_029266335.1 Eubacterium sp.
GTAGATGATATATCCAGTGTATATGACATCGGTATGATATTGTCTATATATCCTTTGGTTACCCATTTAACAGGCTCCTGCATCAGGCTGGTCGGCCCGGCTTCATAGTTCGGCCATACATCTGCGGAGATCTTAATATGGGGTTTTATAGCTCTAGCTTCTGATACAACCCTGTAAACGAAAGTATTAATAATATTGGCCCTGAAAGCACACCAGCTGTCCCAGAGCGGATCTCCGGGCTTGACAGCTATTGGGTCGGCTCCTGTTGCCTTTTTAAATAATTCCCTTGTATAGGTATCATAGCCAAAATCATTTGACCCGTCACCTCCATCCGGATAGCGCACATAATCCAATTGAAGCCCGTCAATATCATACTTTTTAACCAGTTCTGAATATATGCTCATTATAAAATCTCTTGCCTCAGGCAGTGCCGGGTTTGCAAAATAATATTTGATATTGTACATGTCAACGAACTGGAAATTATCTCCCTTTCTGCTTATCAACAGCCATTCCGGCTTTTTGGCATAAACCGGGCCTCCATTATTTGTACCCGAATCACCAATAAAGAAGTTTTCCACCCAGGAGTGTACTTCCATTCCTCTCTTGTGTGCTTCGGACAAATATGCACTCAATACATCAAAACCATTGTACATGGGATTCTGTTCAGTTATCTTGTTTTCTGTAGGGAATATGGTGTAACCTCCCCACCAGGTTTCCAGATACACTGTATTTATATTCAGTTCCTTCAGTTTATCCAGATGTTCGGAAACCTGCTTCAGCCCGGTTTCTTTCGGCCTTATCCAGACCGCCCTGGTTTCCACACTCTTTGACTGATAGTTTGCAAAATGGGCCTTGTCAGAGTTCTGCTCGATCCGGCCTGTAATTTCAGTCAATTTTATATAATTCTTATCCTTTAACTGCTCCCTTGCGCTTTGCACAAGCAGTTCCGCATTGTCTATGTATTCCTGTACCTTCGCATAAGGTACATCAAGGAATTTTGTTCCGGACGCATTAAGTTCTTCTTTTACCGAATCAATTTTAATTACTGCCCTGTCAATCATCGATTCAGGGTTAAACAGCACCAATACTGTTTTATTGGTTTTATCCATTATGACATTTGAGCCGATCAGGGCATAATTCTTCAGCCAGTCTGCCTTTACCCCATGACCAGACAAAACATATCCGTCTTGGGGAATCTGTGAATTATTTCCTCCTGCCTTTACAATTCTGTTGTCTTTATTCACTGTAACCTCATAGCCCCAGGGGTTGGTGCCCGTTGTACTGCCATATGTACCGTCATAAACAATGAGTTGATCGGCTCCTCTAAACCCTGGAAACCCGCTGTTGCTGGCTTCATCCCAGCCTGCCGGATTATCTTCCCTGCTTTTGGGGTTCAGGCTGTCATAAGCAAGCTTCCCCGCATTGTAAAGAAATGTATTGCTGTCAGACAGCTCAATTGAATCGCCTGCCTTTACATTTCCGTTCAGTTTGGCAAAACACGGGCTGTCTGCTTGAATAGAAAGGACATATCCTTTCTGAGGTATGGGAGAATTATTGTCCAGATATACTCCATCCTTTGATGAAATAGTGGTAACCCCTGTAACTTTGCCATTTTCCGCTGTGATTTCCATTCCCCAGGGATTTGTACGCGTAGTGGCACCATAGGAGGTTTCATATAGAATAACCTCACCAGTTCCCCTTTCGGTATTTTTCTTATTTATAGCGTATATTGAACCATTAATTTTGAAATACATAGGAGGCAACGTCTGAACTTCGAGATTTATCAGAGTAACCTTTTCCCCAACCTGTAAATTGTGGACAAATTCCTTCGCAGACCCTGACCCCGATATGACATACCCATTTTCAGGTATATATGTTCCTGTACCTCCATCGGTGTTTTTTTCCGCGACAATGTTATTTGCAATGACTGCTTCTTCAGTATCCGTCCCAAATACACCGGTATTTTTTCCATAGTTAATAGTATAAATAGTAAGTTTATTGTTTTCATGTTCCTTATCAACTGAAGCTATGGCGTGCTGTGCGCCATTTTCAGCTGATACCAGCTGACCGGTAATCACCTGAGGCAGGGTATATCCATTGATCTTTACTTCCTCACCGATTTTTAAATTATCCAGAATCCAGGTTTCACTGCTGCCATGTCCAAACAGCACGAACCCGTTATAGGGAATTTTTACAGCACCTGCTCTGTCCTTGATTTCTGTCAGAACATATTTCCCATCCTTATAATCTGCTATGGCCGCTGCACACCAGACATTTGAATCGGTCAACTGAGCGGTGTTATCCCTTGTAAAAAGAATGAGCTCATCTGCAGCCTGTACAGGCCTGTTGACAGCACTGACCTTTACAGTGCTGCCACTTTCAGCAAACACACTGATGTCTTGGCTCTCAGCATACGATATTGGAGTCATTACACCCACTACCATTAAAACACACAAAAATAATGCCAGGATTTTCTTACACATGTCTTCTCCTCCTCAGGCATGATTAAATAATAAAACTCATTTGACTTTAAATAACAACCTTAAAAATAGGGAAATTAATATTTAATCATGCATTTTTAATTATTGAATTTTTTAATTCATAATGATAGAATATTCTAAACAAAAAGAAAATTTCCTTCTTTTTATTTTAATATGTTGAAATAATTATTCTTATTTTTTATTCTTTTTCCTACACTTTTTATGTAAAATGTAAATAGGCGTCATTAAACAGAAGCCATTATAGATCAAACAAAGGATGTGCCGATTATGGAAAATTTAGCTATAGGTATAGATATCGGAGGTACAAACATTAAGGGAGGTGTAATCAGCAGCAAAGGTGAAGTTATAATTTCAGACAAGATTTCAACGCAGGCCAAAAAAGGCTTTTCCCACACCTTCCTCCTTGTCAGGGAATTAATCAGCAAACTGCTTGCCGAGTCTGCAGACAGGGGTAAAATTTGTGGCATCGGCTGCGCAACAGCAGGGCAGGTTGACCACCTGCAGGGCAAAGTGGTCTTTGCAACAGACAACCTCCCCGGTCTCAGCGGTTTCCAGCTTAAAAACGAACTTCATACGGCTTTCCAGCTACCCGTTGCGGTTGAAAACGATGTTAATGCTGTGGCGCTGGGAGAGCATTGGATTGGCTCAGCTGCAGGACTTGACGACTTTATATGCCTGACTCTGGGCACAGGCGTAGGAGGTGCCATCTTCAGGAATGGAAGTATTGACTACGGAGCAAATGATATCTCAGGTGAATTCGGACACTTCAGTATTAATTTTGACGGCCCCTTATGTAATTGCGGAAACAGAGGCTGCTTTGAGCAATATGGTTCTGTTACCGCACTGATTCAAAGTATGCGTCAAAGGCTTTCTGAAGGAGAAGTATCACTGGTAAGAGACCTTGTGGAAGGTGATCCTCAAAAAATAAACGGAGAAATTATCTTTGAGGCCAAGGAGATGGGTGATGCCCTGGCTTCGGCTATTGTGGACGATTATCTGCTGCACTTATCGGTTGGCATTGTGGGTCTGCTTCATATATTAAATCCGGGCGGAGTTATTATCGGCGGTGGAATAACTCAGCTTGGTGATAAACTGATTTGCCCTTTGACTAAGAACATTATTGAAAGAGCCATGCCGAAATTCACAGAAAACCTATTGATTAAAAATGCAGGACTTGGCGATAATGCCGGAATCATCGGTGTAGTCAGAAAGCTTTTTATTTAGAACGGCAACTGAGATAACTAAAAAAGGCAGCGGGCTTCCATAACATATGAGGAATGGAGTTCCCCCTGCTTAAAATAAATTTGGAGGCTGAATATGAAAAATATTATATATGTACCGCTGGACGAAAGACCCTGTAATTACAAATTCATGCCCATGCTGGCCAAGGATACTGAGTATAACGTTCTGGTCCCACCCTTGGAGCTTCTTGGCAGAAAAAAAACACCTGCTGATGTGGATGCTCTCTGGAACTGGGTTTTTGAAAATGCCGGAGCAGCAGATGGAGCTATACTATCCATTGATATGCTTGTTTACGGCGGTATTATTCCCTCAAGACTGCACGAGCTGTCGGCAGCCGAAGGTAAGGCTGCTCTGGAAAAACTGCGCAGGCTCAAAGCTTTAAATACTTCACTGAAAATATATGCTTTCAATCTTATAATGAGATGTCCCTCCTACTCCAGCAGTGACGAGGAACCTGATTATTACGAGGACTATGGAACTGAAATATTCAAAAGCGGATTTCTTGGACACAAAAGCGAATTAAAAGAGACCACCGGGGATGAGGAGGCCGAGTATGCACTCATTGCCAACCGGCTTCCGGCCTGGATACTTCAGGACTATACAAACCGCAGAAAAATAAACCTCGAAATCAATAAACTTGCTATAGACTTATTAAAGGAAGGCATAATTGATTTTTTGGTTATTCCACAGGATGATTCGGCCCCTTACGGATTTACAGCAATAGATCAGTCAAAGCTGAGGAATTATATCGGTGAAAAAAACGCAGGACTTAAAGTGTACATGTATCCGGGAGCTGATGAGGTAGGAATGACACTGTTTGCAAGAATGGTCAATGAAGAGGCAGCTTACCGTCCCAACGTATACCTGAGATTTTCAAGCCTGCGCGCTCCCTTTGTCGTCCCTCTCTACGAAGACAGGCTTCTGTTTGAAAGTATAAAATACCATGTGCTTTGCGCCGGGGGTCTGATTTGTGACAGTCTGGCCGACGCAGATATGGTTCTTATGGTAAATGCTCCTGCTGAAAAAATGCTGGAGGCCAATCAACAGCATACAAGAGGTTCAAACTATACCGTCGGCAGAAATCTGATAGAATTCGTGGAATACATGGATTTTGTCATCAATAAGAAAAATCTGACATGCGCTGTGGCAGATGTTGCCTTTGCCAATGGCGGCGATCTGGAACTGCTGAATTATTTGAAGCAGAAAAACCTGCTTTTCAAGCTTTCCTCCTATGCCGGCTGGAATACCAGCTCAAATACACTGGGGACCGCAATAACCCAGGCCTTTATCTACCGTTTGTATGGTGCTACACAGTCACATTATGACTTTTTAGGCCTCAGGTATGTTGAAGATGCGGCATACTGTGCAAAGGTACGCCAGCTGGTAACAGAGCGCCATCTGCCCGATATGCAGTTAAATTACTTCAGGACGGACGGTCCCAGAGGAAAGGCGGCTCAAATAGTAAAACAGGAACTTGAAAAATTCAGTGCCAGCTATCTATGTGATGCACAGCATAATATTGTCATAAACGATGTGTATATGCCCTGGTCCAGAATGTTTGAAGTGGGACTGGAGATAGAGGTAAAAAGCTAAACTGAAAGAGCAACAAAATTTTGACTATAAATTTCCAAACGTGAAAAATCCAGCTGCCGGAACAGCTGGATTTTTTTTAATATAATTTCGGTAAAACAGCTTCGGCTGTTTTGTTCAGCATATCAAATGCCAGATCGCCTCTTTTTATGGCTACCGCCGTATAGAATATATCCAGCACCTGCAGCTGGGCGATTTTGGATGTCAGAGCACCGCTTCTTAGAGGAGTTTCTTCTGCGGAGGTAAGCAGTATGGCATTGGCATACTTGGTAATCGGAGATTTTTCATAGTTGGTTATGGCAATTGTAAATGCACCTGCTTTTTTAGCCAGAGCCAGTGAATCCACTGTATCCTTTGTACTGCCGCTGAAGCTTATACCGATGGCGACACTTTTTGCATCCAGATTTACCGCCGACATGTTTTGCAGGTGCGGGTCGCTGAAGGATTCACATTTGATGCCTATTCTCATAAACTTGTATTTGGCATCTCCCGCAGTAAAGGCAGAAGCACCTACTCCGTAAATATCAATCCTGTCGGCAGCCAGAATTGCATTGATGGCTTTTTCCATGGCCGCTGTAGAAAGTATTTTGGAGGTATTTTTTATTGCTTCAATATTTGCAACGGTTATTTTATTAATAATTTCCTCAATATTGTCATCTCCATGAATTTTTTCATGCAGATTTTCCTGGGGATTTACACATTCCCTTGCCAGAACAAGCTTAAACTCCTGATAACCCTTCAGATTTATCTTCCTGCAAAATCTCACAATTGAGGTTTCACTAACTTCACAGTTTTCGGAAAATTCAGTTATTGACATATAAATAATTTCAATCTCATGTAAAAAAATATAATCTGCTATTTTCTTTTCAATTTTAGAAAAACTGCTGTAAAGACTTCTTATTTTTAGTAGGCACTGTTTGTCCTGCATTTTTCACCTCGTATTTTTTTAATAATGCTTGAGAAATTATAATTCTTCTTTCAAATACTTTTTAGAACTTCACTGAAAAGTTAATTTTTCTAATTTTTATATTTATTTATATAATCATACAAAATATATATAATTTTCTATATCTATTTTGCATAATAATTCTTAAAAATTTTTAGTAAATAATTAAATTTGTCCTATCAGTTCCAACATTTTTTTCCTTAATATTTTTTCGGCATCACGCCTGAGCCAGCTGCCCCAGTATGAATATCCACCCTGGTCATAGGCTTCTGCAGTTGTCATATAACCTATATACCCGTTGACCTGATCAAGAACAATCAGCTTATTGCCTATGCTTTGAGCTTTTAACCACTGACAGGTCTCTGTCAGGCATTCCCCGGGAAGTCCGGCAAATATAAGTCCATTAAGGGATACAGCTTCAATGTTCACTCCCACCGACCGGCTCTTCAGTTCTGAATCCGTAATCCCAACCCAGCTGTTAATAATTGTGCTTATAGAGCTCTGATGCATTTTCTCATCAATCAGCTTCTTTATCAGGGCAGGCGGAGCTGCATTTTTCAGAGCCGTATCTAAATTCTCTGTTGAAGCTTCAATTTGTTCATCTCTATATTTTGAAGCCTCAAGTGAATGGGGCATGGAATCCCGCATTGGCAGATCGGCTTTTCCGGCTTTTATGCCGGTCAATTCAATGTCCTCCCATACTCCCGGAGTACTATTCCATACCTCAAGAAATGCACGGGCTATTTCATTGCCTATGCGCAGGGCCTCCCGGTCGCATGCAGCATAGGTCGTCATTCCTTCATAACCTTTCCGTACAGAAAGGTTGCCGCAAGGACCATTGACATATAAGCCGGTACCTCCGACTGATTTGTCCATTGCCTCTCTTAAATATCCGGGCCAGTCCGAATGATATTTATACTGATCTGTTATACCCATAGACTCAAAGAGCACAGCAACATCAGGATGTGCAGCAAATCTGGTTATGGTGCCCAATATCTTGCCTGCCTTTGACCGGAAAACAAGCAAGGCCCCCTGTGGATCAGCATTTCTGTCAAAATAAATATTGTCTTTGAAAGCTTGGATATCCGGTTTATAACCGTACAGATTCATTATATCAGGATTACTGCTGTAGGGCCTGCCTTCGGAATCATACTGCAAGCCTGCCCAAACGGTAACTGCTCCCAGTTCGGGTATATATTGCTCTCTGTTGACATTGAACCTGTTCTCCAGATCAAGAAGGCTATAGCTTAGCTCGGCATCCACTGCTGATACCATCATATCCCTGATCACCGGGACACAAACTTCCACAAGCCTGTCACAGGCCGTCCCATCCAATTCATCTGAAATGGGGGCTGCATGAATCTGCAGCTCATGATACCATATATTCGCTGAAGGTATTCCTGTGGCCTCCGAGACAGCTTCTCTCCACTTCAAGCAGGTTCGTCTGAAGGTGCCTGAAAAATCAAAAACTGCAAGCAGCCACTGCTGCGATCCATCCCTGAGATATATGAACCGGCCTTCCAAATCCTTGCCAAAGGGATATCTTGCCTCAAATACACCATTAATAACTACTTTGCCAAAACTGCACTTTCCCACAAAGACCTCCAAAAAGTAAAACCATACAAGGTTGTTATAAGTTTGTTCCAGATCGCTAAATGAAGATTATCTTTTTCTTTTACTATAATGTTGAAAATTATTTTCATTTTTAATATAATCATTATATAATAGATAGCTGATTGAATCAATAAAATATATCATCATTGTAGATGGCTCCCTCCTGTACAGGCGGTGAGAAAACATCATGGAGGTAAACATGTTAAAGGAGCAACCCTGGCTGAACTATGGAGATTATTTGGATTTCGAGCTTTTACAGGCTGAGGCTGAAGGAAGGGAAGTTAAAGACATAATTAAATCTGTTGACGAAATAAAGAGTATGAATTCCCTGGATACTCAAAGAGAAGTACTGGCAGAAGCCTTTATGGACAAGATTCAGAGTTTACAGATCAAAAAAGATTACCGTTTTTTTGAACCTTCAGAGCTTGAAGAAATAAAAAAGTCCAGACCATTAATAGGTTCGGACTTGAATGTCAAATTGTTATCTGAACACATCGAAGCACTGAGTTATGACAAAGTATACGGCGCCTGGCTTGGAAGGTGTGCAGGCTGCCTTTTGGGACAGCCTGTAGAGGGCTGGTCGCGGGAGCGTATTACCGGGCTTCTGAAGGACACTTACAATTATCCCATAAACTATTACATATCTTCCGACATTTCGGAGGAACTTCGTAAAAAGTATGATGTCAGTGACGAGGGCGGCGTTTATGGCAGCAGTATTAAGAACTGGATAAATAATGTACACCATATGCCTGAGGACGATGATACAAACTACACTGTTATAAGCCTCAAAATACTTGAGCAATACGGTATGGATTTCACTCCCGACGACGTTGCAGAATGTTGGCTCACAAACCTCCCCATCCTTCACACCTGCACTGCTGAAAGGATTGCTTATAAAAACATTATAAATCTGATATATCCCCCGCTTTCGGCCAGCCACAGAAATCCGTACAGAGAGTGGATCGGTGCACAGATAAGAGGTGACTTTTTCGGCTATATCACCCCCGGCAATCCGGAGCTCGGAGCTGAGCTGGCCTGGCGGGATGCTTCCATCTCACATGTTAAAAACGGTATATACGGTGAAATGTTTGTTGCTGCCATGCTGTCTGCAGCAGCTTTGTTAAACGACCCGTATAAAATCATCCAATGCGGCCTGTCACAAATTCCGGAAAAATCGCGATTAGCTGATGCAGTTCATGATGTTCTCTCCTGGAAAGAGCTTGGTTTGAACTGGGAGCAGGCTATTGACAAAGTACATAAGCTTTATGACGAAAAAATAGGTTACCATTGGTGCCATACCATTCCCAATGCCCTGATTGTCTGCATAGCCCTGATATATGGAGAGACCCAGCTTGAAAAATCAATAGGCATAGCCGTTATGGCCGCTTTTGACACAGATTGCAATGGAGCTACAGTAGGCTCTATCGTCGGAATGATTAATGGTGCCAATGCACTTTCCGACAAATGGATCAAACCCTTGAATAACAAATTAAAATCAGGTGTGGACGGTTTCGGTCTGGTGGAGATATCCGATCTTGCAAGGCGTACGGTGGATATGGCACAAAAAGCAAAGTCTTTAAATAAAATTGAAAATACAACCTTAAAATAGACTTTGTTATATTTTAAAAAAGGGGTGTTCTAGGATGAAATTCAAATTTACCGGTTATACAGATTTTTTTGACGCAGGTATTGAGATATTTGCCAGGATGTTGGCTTTTGAAATATCTCCGGACGGCATTGCAGTAGCATTGGAGCAAAGGCCTGGGACTCTGGAGGTCAGCTTTTCGGACAACAGCGGCTGTATCAGGTTTGATAAGAAAATACATCTTTACAGAGGTCTGGGACTTCTTATTGAAAATCTGAGAAAGAGCGGCAGCTTTCATATTGTTGAGCAGCCTCAATTTGATATGGACGGTGTCATGGTGGATGTCTCCAGAAACGCTGTCTTAAAAGTTGAAAATGTTAAGCTGCTCCTGGAAAAAATGGCTGTTATGGGCCTGGATACCTTGATGCTCTATACCGAAGATACCTATAAGGTTGACGGTCTCCCCTATTTCGGGTATATGAGGGGAAGCTATTCCTATGAGGAGTTAAAGGAGTGCGATGATTATGCAGACATATTTGGAATTGAAATCATACCCTGCATCCAGACACTGGCCCATTTAGGACAGGCACTCAAATGGAATTTCACAAAGGATATTAAAGATACGGAGGATATTCTTCTTGTAGGCAGCCAACAGACTTATGAGTTTCTTGAAAAACTTATTAAAGCAATAACGAAGCCCTTCAGAAGCAAAAAAATACATCTGGGTATGGATGAAGCCCACTTCCTAGGGTTAGGCAAATATCTCGATATGCATGGTTACAAAAGAAGGTTTGACATCATGTCGGAACACCTTCAAATGGTTACCGGAATTACAGACAAATACGGACTGGATCCCATGATCTGGAGCGATATGTATTTCAGGCTGGGCTCTAAAACCGGCGATTACTACGATATGAATGCAGTCATTCCTGAGGATGTGCCCGGTAAAATCCCGGAAAACCTGTCCCTGGTCTATTGGGATTACTACCATAATGATGAGGATTCCTACCTGCGTCTTATCAAAAGCAACAAGCAGTTAAGACAGGATATTATCTTTGCTGGAGGGATATGGACCTGGAACGGAATATGTGTAAATTATGGCAAGACATTTGTAACAACCAATGCTGCCATGAGCGCCTGCAAAAAAGAAGGGGTAAGAAAAGTTATCGCCACCATGTGGGGTGATAATGGTGCCGAAACTAATATATTTTCTGCTCTGCTGGGCCTGCAGCTTTATGCAGAACATGGCTACAATCCTCAAATCGACCTGGATAAACTGTATGAAAGATTTGAATTCTGCACCGGCGGAAATGCGCAGGCATTCCTGGATATTTCCAGGATAAATCAGGCACCCGGGGCAGCAGGTATATTCCATGATGTTGCAAATCCTCCCAAGTATATTTTATGGCAGGATATCCTGATGGGTTTGTTTGACAAACACCTGGAAGAGCTGGATCTGAAAGCATATTATTCGAAGCTTGATTCGAAATTTATAAACTATGCCTCCACCAGTGACCAATGGAAGTTTATCTTCAAGATGCTTCATAAGCTGTGCGCGGTTCTAAGTCTTAAGAGTGGTATAGGTATAGAGCTAAAGGCTGCTTACGACAGTAAGGATAAAAAGCTTCTTGGCATGATAGCAGCCGACAGTCTGCCCAAACTATATAATTCAATTGACGAATTGCGGGCAGCCCACAGGGAGCAGTGGTTTCACACATACAAGCCCTTTGGCTGGGAAATACTTGATATACGTTACGGCGGATTATTAGCCCGTGTTAATACCGCTCAATTCAGAATCAATGAATTTTTAAAAGGCAGCATAGCTTCTATCGAGGAGCTTGAAGAGGACCGGCTTTTGTTCGACAATTCCGAAATGCCCGAAGACAAAGGTTTAGGTCACTGCAATCTCTATCACAGGATTATTTCAGCAAGTCCTATCGGTTAAAACAGTGCACCTCCGGATACCTGTTAAATTTTATCAGGTATCCGGAGGTGCAAATTATTTTTTGGAACTTTGGTTTACTATTTTAAAAAGTATTTATGATAAACCTTTAGATTTTAAATTTCCCGACTAATTCCAGCAATCTTTCAGCATTCTGTTTTGAATTTGAAGACTTATTCACAACTACAGTGGACAAGTCAACCATTTCTGAGGTTCTGGAAGCAATGTTGGTTATTCCCTTTGCATTTTCATTAGTAGCCAATGACATTTCTTCGATTGACTTAAGCACCGAGTGAATTGATGCCAGTAACTGCTCAGAGGTTGCACTGAATTCAGTGACCATGGAATCCACATTTTCAGCATCAGTGCTGTACTGTTCGCCCGTTCTCACAAGCATATCATAATCGCTTATAACCTGCTTGTCTATAAATTCAAGTACATTTTCCGAATTTCCTACCAGATTGTTTACTGAATCTAAAACAATCTTTGTTACATTCTGAATTTCAGTTGCAGTTTTCTTTGACTCGTCGGCAAGCTTTCTGATTTCATCTGCTACAACGGCAAAGCCCTTTCCGGCTTCTCCTGCTCTTGCAGCCTCAATGGCAGCATTCAAGGCCAGTAGGTTTGTCTGCTCTGTAATAGCCATTATGGCACTTGACAGGGAATTGATTTCTTCAACCGATCTGGATTGCTCAATGGCTTTTTTCAGTTCAACCTGGGTGTCCCTGTAAACCTTATCGGCATCCTGCTGGGACTGCGTAGCAGTAATTTTCAGCTTACTGGCCCGCTGCATTATTTCACCTGCGGCTATAGCTCCCTCCTGCGCCTTGGCAGCTATTGATTCAACAGCAGTCTCAATCTCATTGGAGGTACTGCTTATCTGATCCATAGAGGCTGAAGTTTCTTCAAGCCCTGCTGACATTTCCTCAGAGGTTGAAGAGATATCGAACACTTCACTGTTAAGATTCTGCATAGTGCTGTCTACTTCAACAACATTACTCCTAATGTCATTTGAACTTCCTGCTATTTCACCGATAGTATTTCTGAGTTCCGATCTCAACCCGGCTACAGCTGCAATTATAACCCCGAATTCATCCTTCTGGTTCATAAATCCTTCATAGGTGCTGTCATGTGTGAGATTTAATTTTTCTGTAGTTTTGATATAATCGACAGTTTTATTTGTTCTTTTTCTTATATTTAAAATTATCAGAGATCCTAAAATAAAGGATATTAAAACAGCTGCTACTGCTGACCCAATTATCATAATGCTGGCATTTGTGACATTTTGTTTACTGGAAATCAAGGTCTGTTCCCCGTATGCATCGAGGATTTCATTAATCTCACTGATCTTTCCTCTTACTGCTTCGAACTGTTCCTTGTATTTATCGTCATCCACCAGTATAGTGTTGTTATTGATATCGTACATATCCACCCAGCTCTTGAATTCGGCAGAAAATTCCTCAATTAACTGAGAACTGGTTTTACCTGATTTTTCGTGTTTCATTTCCTCATATAGGTTTTTGTTTTTTGATATTATCCCCTTTGCCTTTTCCACTCGTTCAGTTACCTGCTCAAGGTTGAGCTTGTACTCCTCCCTGTGTTTATTAACCAATTCCGTGTTCCGGTAGTGCATAGTCATCTGCAGCTGTGCTTCCATTGCCTGATAAAGGTCCCTATCAGCATTGACTATTTCATACGTACCTACATGGGCTTCATTATACAGATTATTTACCAGCTCCCCTGAAATACTTCTCATATCTACAATAGAGATTGCTGAAGTGAGTATAATTGCAATTACAGGAATTAAGAGTACTGCCAGTATTTTGATACCTAATTTGATGTTATTTAGTCTAAACATAGAGCCAATCCTTTCTGTTCTGTAATTTTAATTGATTATTTTTAGAGAGCTGATAAATAGCTCAACAATCTCAGGATCAAACTGTTTTCCCGAACATTTCCTCAGTTCTGCTACCGCCTCCTCCACTCCCATGGAATTTTTGTATACTCTCTCATGTGTCATAACATCGAAGGAATCTACTATAGATAGAATCCTTGCCAGTTTTGGTATGTTTTTACCTGACAGGCCATGAGGATAGCCTGTCCCGTCAAACCTTTCGTGATGGTAAAGTATGTCGTCGGCAATATGTGCCAGTTCCGGAGTAGCTGCTGCTATTCTATAACCGATTTCAGTGTGTTTTTTCATGCTTACCCATTCTTCATCGGTAAGTTTGCCGGGTTTCATTAGAATGGATTCCGGGATACCTATTTTACCTATATCATGCAACGCACCTAACAGTACAAGTTCATCCAATTCTTCGTGAGTAAGTCCCATACGGGTTCCAACCCTTACACACATTTTCCTTATCCGCTTTGTATGTTCGAGAGTCTCTATATGCTTCTCATGCAAAGTCTGCTCCAGAGAAGCTATTATGCTGCTTCTTGTACTCCTGCTTTCCAGAAGCTTATGCCGGTACATCCTCTCCTCAGCAAGCTTCAAGACTGTATTCAATGCCAGCAATTCCTTTCCTCTACTGGCATAGCCCAAAGTAATACTTACCTTTATAGGATAATCCTTAACTCTGTCGCAGGCTTTTTTTATGGATTTCATAAGATTGACAACATATACTTCACTCTTATCTCTTATATAAACAACAAATTCGTCACCACCCCATCTGGCAGGGATATCCTCTTCCGGGCAGCAATCCTTCAAAATAGTGCCTATGGTTTTAAGGAGCCGGTCTCCTTCCAGATGCCCAAAGCTGTCGTTTATTAACTTTAAACCATTAACATCCCCCATAATGATCCATGTATTTTCTAAAGAATACCTTTCAGACCGCTTCATAGTATCTTCAAGAAATGCTCTGTTTTTCAAGCCTGTAACTATATCTGTCTGACTCAGGAAAATAGATTCCTCCTCAAGTTTTTTTCTTTCTGATATATCTGAAATAGTACAGATAAAGCGTACAGGAACACCTTCCTCGTCGTACTGTACTACTTTTCCCCTGACAACGATCCATAAGACCTCTTTGGACTTCTTAGCCACCCTCAGTTCTACCCTTAAAAAGTCAGCCTCTTTATTTTTACATTGATTAAAGGCATCGAGGAGCAAATCTCGCTCCTCTTTATATACTATGTTTTCAAGACATCTGTCGAAATCCACTGTTCCTTTTATTTCGTCATAGCCCAGGTATTTAAGCCAGGTTGAACTGATATCTACTTCGTTGGTAATAAGATTTGCATCAAAATAACCATCGTTGGTAGCCTCAAGTGTTAATTTGAACCTTTCCTTCATAACCTTCATTTCTTCATAGGATTCATCAAGCTTCTGAAGCATATTATTTGTAAGGAAACCCAGTTCGGCAATTTCATCAGTACCCGGTATGTTTATCCTGGCAGAGGTATCTCTTGTTTTACCAACCTTCCACATAAATTCGTGAAATCTTCTTAATGGGTTGGTCACCAGCTTGTCAATCATTACTATGCTTATAAAAGTAATCAGCAGCAAAGCCAGTATGAAAAAAAAGCCAAAGTATGTAACAGCAGTCATTCCACCGTGATGGTTGTCCCTTCTCATACTCTGCACAAGCAGCAGTGACTTGCTGCCGAATATATCTTTCAACTGGGTATAGCTTATTATATTCTCATTGGATTTTTGTACCAGGAAAATTATATCATCATATGTTAATTGAAAAAACCCTTGATTTTTCAATTTCTCTAAATTTTGAGAGGAAACAATCTGTAAATTGACACGAAGCACCTCTTCCATATAGCTTATGAGGGTTGGATCAATATATCTGCCCAGCACAAGATACCCGCCGGCAGGTGCCGTACCATCGGAAGTGGTAACAGGTGCTACCGATACAATCGCATTTTTACTGCCTATCCCATATAAGCCTGTAAGAGGCCCTTTTTTCAAGGCTGAAAGTACCCTGGCATTATTAAGCTTAAGAATGGAATCCAGCTCAGGGCCTGACTCCTCTGTATTTTCAACATTATATACAAGTTCTAAATCTTTGTTATAGTACAGTATGAAATTCAGACCCATGGAATTAAGGATATTTACTGGCAGGTTAACCTCAATATACCTGCTGTTTCTGTTTTGTATAAATTCATATGTATCGTCCCACTGGGACCAATCGAGAGCCATACTCTCCAAAGAATCCTCATCTCTTTGCAGGAGAGTCAGAGCCATGCCATAGTTATGCCTGGTTATCTCAATTTCCTGTTTTTCAATATAATTGATAATCAAAAACTTAAGTATAAACAGAGTAAGCAAAACTATTATCGCTGAACTAAATCCGACAACTGAGAAAGCCTTCAATCTGATCTTCATAGGCAAGCCCCTCACATCTGATAACCTTTTTTAAATAAATTAATACCATAATTCTACCTTTTTCAACAAAATATATCACCTGAAATAAGTATCATTTGCCTTTAAAAAACACTTATCACCAATCACTAAAAATAAAGTAAAATCATTGTTTAAATTTGTAAATTTATAAAACTCATTCAATCTTTTAAATATTACGTTTTTGAAGTATGATATTATATATGATTTCTCAAATCTATTGGGGGATGAAAATGTTCAATGCACTAATTATAGACGATGACAGAGCAATCCGATACGAACTTAAAAAGTCACCTGTTTTTAATAAAAATGGATTTCTTATAGCAGGTGAAGCAGGAGATGGAAAAGAAGCATTGGAAAAAGTACTTTTGTCTGATTTTGATATAGCGCTTGTTGATGTCAGAATGCCAAGAACCAGCGGTATTCAATTTATACAGGAACTGAGAAACTGCGGTAATGATTTATGTGTCGTTATTATCAGCGGTTCAGGTGACTATGCCTTTACGAGACAGGCCATTAGACTTGGAGCCTTTGATTACCTTCTTAAGCCCATAAATGAAAATGAACTTGATGAATTACTATATAATGCCAGGCTCTTCCTTGAGCAAAAGGGACAAAGCCGTTTACTGGTTGAAAATACCAACCGTCAGCTGTTTGAAAGCCTCAAACTGCCTTATTCGGTTCAGGACGAGCAGGAACTTTTCCGGCTTTTAAAGCGGAACTCAAGCACGGCAGTGAATTTTGCAGAAAATATTGCACTGAGACTAAATGACTTTTATGAGGGAGATACTTTTAAGATATCAATCATTCTTGATAACAGTTTAGAGAACCTCTGCCGGATGCTGCTATCGGAAATGCCCTGGCTTAAAAACCTGCAGCTCAGCTGCAGCAAGCTCGCCCTCAAGCAGTCGGAAAATATTAATCTGGTTATTGACAGCTTTTTAAATAATATAAAGGAGCTGTCAGACTTTATTAATAATTTGCATATTAACGGAACCAATCCGGTAGTTAAGCTTTTATGCGAATATTTTATTATCAATGTGGAAGGCAAAACAACTCTTGAAGAAGCAGCAAAAGCTTTAAATTACAGCAGCAAGTACCTGGGAAAGATCTTTAAGGAGGTAACCGGTGAAAGCATTGTCGACTACATTACAAAGGTAAAAATGGAAAGGGCCAAAACCCTTGTTTTATCGGGGAAATATAAGACTTACGAAATAAGTGATATTATTGGATATAAAAATACAGATTATTTCACACGCTTATTTAAAGAGTACCATGGTTTGACCCCTTTGGAATTTAAAAAACTATCCCGGTAGATTTCCTACTTGTATTTCTACCGGCAAAGTAAAACAGACAGTTGCACCCTTGTCCACTTGGGCAGTAATCCATACTTTCCCCCCATGCCGGTTAATAACTTTTTTTACAATTGAAAGGCCTATACCGGTACCTTCAAACTCAATTCTGGAATGCAGCCTTACAAAGGACTTAAAAATATTTTCCGCGTAATTCATATCAAAACCAACGCCATTGTCTTGTACAGAAAACAAGTACTCGTCGCCGCACTTTTGACAGTCCATTTTTATTATGGATGCGCTTCTGACTGTGGAATATTTGACAGAATTTGAAAATATATTGACCAATACCTGTTCCAGCAGCATTTTATCACCATGCACAACAGGAAGTTCTGACCTTTCGAATACTATTTCCTGTTGTGGATAAGCTTTTTTGATTTCTTCCATGACCTCACAGGCAAGATTATTCATATTTATCTTGGAAGTGTTTACAGCAGTGCCGGTCAATTTTGCAAGCTCTGCATATTTTTCTATAAGCGTCACTGTTTCGCAGGTTTTTTCTGAGATTAAATCCAGCAATTCATTGGTCTCTTCTTTATTTCCGTTGCTTACAGATTCCCTTAGAAATCCTGTAAGCCTGTCTATGGAACTGATAGGGACTTTCAGGTCATGGGATATCATATGGTTGAAGCTATCAATGTCATTGTAGGCTTCGATGAGCTTGTCAGTCCTCTTTTTAAGGCTGAGATGAGTCTCTATTCTTGCCATCAGTTCCCTGCAATTGACTGGCTTTGATACGTAGTCCTGGGCACCGGCTTCAAAACCTTTTACTATATTTTCACTATCATTTACAGCTGTCAAAAAAATTATGGGTATAGCTTTGTACAGCGGATTACTTTTTAACATGGAGCACAATTCAAAACCGTCAATTTCGGGCATTATTACATCCAGCAGAATAAGATCAGGAATCCCCGCTTTTAACGCCTCAAAAGTTAGTTTCGCTTTTGTAACAGCCCTTACTCCATAGTTCCTCTTTTTAATTATTGCTGCAACAAAATTGATATGTTCGGGACTATCATCAATAATTAGGATTTCCGGATTTTTATTTATATATTTCAAGAGAGCTTTAACCCCCAATACTTATTTTAATAAGCATGTTTTTTTTATATAATAGTATTATACCTGATAAACCAAAATAGAACCATTAGCCAGACTTCAAGCTTTTAATACTATACTGACGGGAGAACAAATATGGACACACTCACTCTAATTCTCATACATATAATAGCCATAGCTTTAACCGCTGTTATTTTCCTGCTGCTTGGTTATTTACGGTTCAAAAAAATAGTTGCAGAAAAAACAGCCCAGCTGAATGCTACTCTGAATGCCCTGCCGGATATGCTTTTTGAATTGGATATTTCGGGTAAATGTATTGATTACAGAGCTCCATCACCAGAAGTAACCCATCAGCATTCCCACAAGTTTATCGGTAAAAATATAAATGAGATTTTATCTCCGGATATTTTTGAAAAGATAAAATCTACAATGGACGAGGCATTAAGGCATAACAAAAAGGTGGGAGAGACCTTTCCTATTTACCACGCCCAGGGAGGAGTCCATTGGTACGAAGTTTCCATCTCTGTTAAAGAAAAGGCAATAAAGAATAGAACTTTTATTATTCTGGTAAGGGACATCACCGCACGAAAGGAAGCCGAGCTGGCGCTGCAGGAAAGTGAAAAAAGACTGAGATTTGCAGCTAAAGCCGGAAACATAGGAATATGGGACTTTGATTCCAGAACGGGTAAATCTACAACTCTGTATGATTTTAATGGGATAGAATACCCCGAAGATTTTTCAAAGTTTGATTTCATCAGGTTTGTTCACCCTGATAGCCAGGAACAGATCTATAAACAATTCAGAGAATTTATTAACGGTGACATGGAGGTATTCGATGTTACCTGCCGTATGGACGCACCCGGATTTGGCTGGCAGTGGATGACGGTATCCGGTCTGGCCCTTGAAAGGGATGCCGCCGGAAAAGTACTCAAGGTTGCAGGATATATCAGAAATATAACAAAACAAATCCAGGACCAGGCAGAGCTTATGGAGGCTAAAACAGCTGCTGAAGCAGCCAGCCAGGCAAAAAGTGAATTTATTGCAAATATGAGTCATGAAATAAGAACACCTCTTAATGCCATTATCGGATTAGGGCGTATATTAATGAATTCCGGGATTAATCCAAAGCAATTGGACTATCTTCAGAAAATGCAGTATTCGGCAGAAAGTCTTTTAACCATGGTAAATGATATTCTGGACTTTTCAAAAACAGATAAACAGAATATTGACCTTAAAGAAGAACAATTCGATATATATGAGCTTGTAAACAGAACTGCCAATATTTTATTCGACAGTATCAAAACGAAAAATCTTGAACTAAAAATAGATATGTCCCCGGAGCTGCCGATATTTTTTATGGGTGATGCCGGACGATTGACCCAGGTACTTCTCAATCTGGTGGGTAATGCAGTGAAGTTTACCGAAAAGGGCTTTATATCAATAGAGGTATCCCCGTCAGACAATAGTTCCGACAAAATCACAGTTAATTTCAGTATAAGCGATTCAGGAATAGGCATAACACCCGAACAAAAGGCCAGGCTGTTTATTCCCTTTTCACAGGGAGATCCCGGTATATCCAAAATCTATGGTGGTGCAGGTTTAGGTCTTGCAATAAGTAAAAACATAATAGAGAGAATGGGTGGAAATATAGAGCTTGAAAGTCAGCCGGGAGAAGGAAGCAGGTTTATCTTCACCGTTCTGTTGAAACCGGCTGCTGAACAAACCCATGTAAAACAAAACCTTTCAGGCCTAAAAGCTGTCCTATTGATAAATAATGCTGCTCTGCGCTCATATATAATCAGGCTCCTGACTTTAATGGGAGTTGAAGCTATAACTGCTGCTCAGGATGAAGATTCCTGGATTTGCAAGGATGCCCGCTATCTTTTTTTTGAACCGGGGTTAACCGATTTGGACTTATATACAGATTTACCCGACAAAACTGTAAAGCTGATAGCTGCAGGTACTTTTAGCACTCCCGGGCAGGATACCCTGCAGCTGGCCTATCCCTTCGGTTTCAGCCAGCTATACAGCTCTATGACCGATCCTGAGCACACAAAGTGCCTATTCCCTTCATGCAGAATATTGCTTGTGGATGATAATGAAATAAATCTTACTGTAGCCGAAGAAGCTCTTAAAAGTTCAGGATTTAAGCCTGAAAGAGCCTGCAGTGGTCAGCAGGCTCTGGACAAGCTTGAGCAGGAAACCTTCGATATAATAATGATGGATCTCCATATGCCCATCATGGATGGTTTAGAAACCTCAAGAAGGATAAGGAAGCTGCAGTCCGGTTCAAGACCTGTTATTATTGCACTGACTGCAGATATTGATGAAGAAATGAGAAAAAAGGCCCTTAACAACTGGATTGATGACTATGTAACCAAACCTTTCGACCCCGAAAAACTAATCTCAATAATTGAAAAATGGTACCAGCACAAAAGGGCTGAACCTGTTTCATGTCCGCCATCAGCGCATTCCCTGGAATTGCTGCCTCCTTCTCTGCCGGGACTTGACATAGCCTCTGGCCTTGCAAGGCTAAATGGCTGTAATGTATCCTATTTAAATGTTTTAAATTTATTTGTAAAGAATGATAAAAACTTTATCAAAAAATTAAAAGAGGCCCTCGAACAAAATGACACAGCAGCAGCCAGGATTTTATGCCATACCTTGAAGGGAGTTTCTGCAAATCTTGGAGCTCAGGACTTATCAGCTGCTGCCGCAGCTGTCGGAGAACAGCTCAAAACAGCTGAAGCTCCCCGGCTCACCAGGATAGACCTTTCTGCTCTGGAGCAGAATTTTCACCGGACCTATTCTGCAGCAGAAGCACTGGTCAGGCAGTACAGTCACCTGCTTGAACCCGCGCTGGCCGCAAAGCCTTTGGGCGCAGGTGATAGCCTTAAGGAACTGCCTGATAAAATCGAGGACATGATATCCCTGTCCAAAAGATATGATATTAAAGCCTATGAAAAATATTGTGAATCAAAGCAGCTTTTAGTATGCAAATATGGTGAAGTGCAGGTTCAAGCACTGCAGAGGGCTTTCGACCATATGGACTGGGAGGCCGTACTGGAAATTTTAGGAACACTCAAAAACAACGGGTGTAAAGCTTGATAGGCTTTACACCCGTTGTTTTTGTCAAGAATTTTTATTTGAGTTGTCTTTTTTATCATTTACCTTCTGTCCCGCATTGGGAACCTGACCCTCACTGGTTCTTACCCGGGACTTTCTTTGATCAGGCTGATCTTTTCTAGCCATAAATGTTACCTCCAATTTTAAATGGTGTAACTATTTTTTGCCTAATTAAGAAAAAGAATACCCATAAATGACGTTTTACATATTTTCGACAAACTGAATTTTCATACCGTCCGGGTCAACCGTATAAAAGAACTTAACATGGGGATTAGGCTGAAAAGGGCCGGTAATTGCATAGCCTTTTCCTTTGACCAGGGACATGGTTTCGTCCAGAGATTCAACTTGAAAACCCATTGATATATCAGTCCCAAAATCAACCTTTTCGGTTCCCTTGTTACAGATCAGTTCCACCTCGGTTCCACCTTCGCCAAGGAAAGCTATTTCCATATCTGTTCCTGTACCAAAGCGCCTGTTCAGAGGCAGCCCCAGTATTTCCTGATAGAACTTGAGGGAGGCCTCCATATTAGTTACCTTTATTGTTGTCCATAAAAATTTCATAGTATCACTCCTGATTAAAATTTAATAGTAAAATTAATTTTAACTAACCTTCTGTAATTATTTTACCTTAAAATTTGTTTATTATCTAGAACAAAGGGCGGCAAAGTCACTTTTATTTCACATGAGCCTTTCAAAGACGATAAAAATACTTGAAACGCCATAGGCCCTTGTGGCATATATTTTGCAAAATAATATCAAAATCAGACAACTTTTCGTAAAAACAGGCAAATAGGACTATGGTACAATTTTACTCAGAAGGCTTTGTATGTTAAAATTTATTTATAAAATACTAGGAGGTAATGTATGAAAAGCATTAAAAAAATTGTTTCCTTAATGTTAATATTGGCCTTTGTTCTATCTTTCATGGTCGGCTGTGCTTATGATGAGCTGGCACTTTTAAATGCCCTTTCCAAGCAGCCTGAGATCAACTCAAGTGAGAGCAGGACTGAATTGACCATAAATCTTAGTGCAGATGGATTATCGGACTCAGATAAAGAGAGTTTTAACCGGATAGCACCAATTTTAAACGATTTGAAAATTGTAATAAATCAGAAGCTTAACAGTAAATCCGATAAAACAATTCTCAAAACCCAGTCGGACGTTAATGTTGATATGGGAGGAATTGCAGTTTCAACATCCGTATGGGCTGATGCTGATCTCTCGGGCAACACTCCGAAGATAAAAGAAATCATAAAAATCCCGACTCTCCTTACATACAGCATGCCGGCAGAATTCAGAGGAAAATCGTATATGGTGATGGATACCGCAGAGATGCTCTCGGAAGATTCTCTTACAGGCCTCAACGGTTCCAGCAAGGAGATATTTGAATACAGCAAAAATCTTACACCGAAGCTTATGGCCTTTTTAAAGGATTACGCTATCCAATTTAATCCCGGGTTCTCCATTGTAACACGCAAAGGGTATAAGACAATTGATAATCAAGCCGTAACTGTATACAATTTAAAGCTTGACGATGCCACCTTCAAGAAGTTGTTATACTACGCCGTTAAAAACTTCTCACAAAGTGACAAGGCTTTAAACTTTGCAAATGAGCTGGCTTTAGCCTACACTGATGTAGCCGGACTGTCGTATAAGGAGAGATTAAATGCCAAAGGCAGCATAAACAAAGCCTTTGACGATTTTAAGGCAAATTTGCCTGAATTCCTCAAGACCTGCGATGATATGATGGATGTTTTAAAAGACGTTAAAATACTTGGTGATAAGGGTATAGATATTGACTTTGGAGTTAACAGAGAGGGCTATATAGTAAGCGAAAGCGGTTCCTGTGATTTTGTTGTGGATGTAAAAGCATATGCAGATGCCTTTGAAAATTACACTGCACTTATGGAACCGGATTACATAAAAGAGGTAAGTGAAGAAAAAGGGATTTATAAATTTGGTCTGAATTTTAATACTGTTTATTCCAAAATAAACAAGGATGTAGTTATTGAATCACCAAAATTAACCGACGAAAATTCATTTAGCCTGAAAGACTATATGAATAATAGATATGATTATGATGATTTTAACTATAGCGCTTCAGACAAGGATACCAATTTTGAAGAAGATGTAACACCTCCGGCCGCACCTACCGTAAATAAAGTGTTGAAAACCTCTAAGGCAGTAACCGGAAAGGCTGAACCACTTTCTATTATAACAGTTAAAAAGGGAAGTACCGTTATTGGTACAGATATAGCCGATGAAAAAGGAGTATTCAGTGTTGCCATTACTCCTGTAAAAACCAAATGTATTTTAACGGTAACAGCTCAGGATTTCTATGGAAATGAGAGTAAAGCTGCAACAGTTAATGTCAATTAGATATATAACCATAAAAGTTCTGAACAGTTTAAATATATATTTAAATAAAAAGGCTCCTTACGGAGCCTTTTAGATTGCCGACAAATGGCTATTTGCAATGCCTTACCTGATTTTTCCTTCTTCAGTCTCTACCTTACTCACAAAGTCCATATCTTATTTGTTATGATTCAAATTACATTACAGCTTCAGCCACAAAGCGGGACGGACACCGCCTGTACATTTGCCATCGCTGATGTTGCCTTTCAATATATTGTTGCCTTGGATACCTATATTACCGTCAGTCCCGAAGATGTACACGGCTTTCACATTAACGCGGCCGGGCGACCGAAGCCACCACCACCAACACCATTCTTTACCCTGAAGTCTTGCTAATCGCTTACTGTTGTTTTCATCTTTTCTTTCAAACCAATATCTTTGAGTCAGGATTTTTATTTATTACCGGAATTATTCTTGATTTATCAGTTACGTTGAATTTGTCATAAAATTCAACGTTCAGATATTTTCTTAAGGAGCAGTCAGCCCATGTTATATCTTTATAAGCGTCATGGTAAGCACGCTGTTCTATAATACATTCTGTTATAATCAAAGCCGTATTGTTTTGTAGGTCAAGTACTCTCCAATCGTAACTGCCAAATGATGTTTTATCTCCTACTTGCATATTTACCTCCCGTACTTAGTGGCTGGAAGGTTCCTTACGGAGCCTTTTTATTTTAGTATTGATTATCCTGCAAAAATATCGTGAATTATATTGTTTATCATACGAAGCTGACAATCTTCGGACTTGATGTTCTTTTTATCTTTATAAAGGAAGAACCTACACGGACTATGGGATTTATGACTTCGTGCGGAGGTATATACACCACTTCACCAATTTTGCCATTGTCAAGCATCACTTTTGCACCTACGAGATGCGTTGAGAAGTTAAGAAGAAAAGTGTTCAGCGCAGATGTGTCAAACTCACACAGACCGCTGGTCAGAAACATATGGAATGCGTCAAAGGGTGTAACCTTCTTTTTATAAGGGCGATCGGAAGTCATTGCATCGTATACATCAGCTATTGCGATAATTCTGGCAAAATCCCCCACGCAATCACCCTTTAAGCCAAAGGGATATCCAGAACCGTCAATTCTTTCATGATGTGTAAGCACTGCTTCCTTTACTTCCGTTCCAATAACTGTTGAAGAATTTAGAATATCATATCCGAACAAGCTGTGTTTTTTTATGAGCTGAAATTCCTCGTCGGTTAATTTTCCTTTTTTATTAAGTAATCCATTGTCGATTTTAATTTTTCCGATATCATGCAGCAGTCCGGCCTGGATTAAGTCAAGCAGCCTGGATTCCTGCATATGAAGTCTTTTTCCGATGAGCATTGAATAGAAGCCTACATTGACACAGTGAGAATAAGTATAGTCGTCATAATATTTAATTTCGTTAAGATATTGCAGGATGATATCAATACTGTCCATTCTCTGATAAATAGATTCAGCAATATTTTTTATAGAACTGAACTCAAATCTTTTACCTGCAGCAATATTATTCAATGCAGTTTTAACGGCAAGAACCGTTTCCTTATAACCTGATATTATCTTTTCTTTACGGGACTTTTCATAGTAACTATATGAACTGCTTACTTCTTTATAAATCCATACCGATTTTATTCCGATAGTTTTCAATTTGGATATGATAAAATCATTAAGCACCAAATTCTCGGCAGCCAAAATCAAGCCTTTGTCGCTTATAACATCTTTTGCAATAACATCACCACATCTGCAATCAAATATATTCACCTTTAACTTAGTCATACTTAACTCCTCAGGTAAATCTGTCCTAAATGCTTTGACAAAAAGTGTCACATATAGTTAAAATATAGTAACTATTGTAGCATTTTGTATATTGTAATATTTAATTGAAATTAAGATTTTTGATGTAAAATTAATTCACATTTATACATTGCCAATAAGAAAGGAATATTTATGCACGAAAAAAGTACTGTGATGAAGATAATTGAAACATTTACCGAAACAACCCAAATACCTGTAATGTATGTTGATGATTTAGCTTCTATTCCCACACTGCAATCAAACAATTATGACTTTACAGCTGTTTTGGAATATGCAGACTTTGAAGAGATCATAAATTTTCTTCGGGCCTCTTTTTCCGAGACCTCTGAATCTCATAAAAGCTTTACTACCTTTCATACAAAAAGCTACTTCATATACAACATAGTTCTTACAGACCGTGAAAACAACCGGGGAGCTTACGTTTCGGGCCCCATCCTACCCTATTTTTCCGATGAAAGATTTATAGATGAAATCATAATGAACAAACCTTTACCGTTGTATAAAAAAGGTAAATTTGAAACTATGATAAGAACCATACCTTTTGTCTCGGAAGAGAGAATTAACCATCTTGGGCAACTTTTGTATGTTCTGAGCGATTCAACAGAAACCTGCTGGTATTCTCAGGGTTATGGCGAATACGGTAACGGCAAGCTTAATCTGCTCAACCTTTCATTTGAACCGGAAAATTACTCGCTTAATGTCAAGGAGAAGGAGGAGTATAATTCTCTTTACAGTTTCAGTCTGGAACTGAAGGATAAAATAATACAGGGAAATCCGGATGGCATTATAGCACTTATGAATAATAATGCAAATTTATTCTGGAACCTGAAAACCTTTGATGATAACTTCCGTTCATTAAAAAATAAATGTCTGGTTATATGTGCCGTGGCAGGAGTATTTGCAGTTAAGGGCAATGCCTCTTACAAAAGAGTTTTCGGATTGATCGAAAACTTTTCCATAAACTTAAACAATATAAAATCCGAGCAGGAAATAGTTCTAAAAACTGCTCATATTGTTGAGACCATGGCTTATCTGGTATCCATATCCTCCGGAAATAACTTTTCACTGCACATCAAAAGGGTGATGCAATACCTGAAAAGCCACTATAAGGAAAAGATAACCCTCAAAAAGCTGGCAGAATACGTTGGTCTGAATTCCGTTTATTTATCAAGTCTGATAAAGAAGGAGACAAATCTGTCTCTTTTGGATAATATAAATTTGCTACGGTTGGAGGAATCCAAAAACCTGCTTATCTTTACAAACAAGTCAATACAGGAGATTTCCTACAACCTCGGTTACAGTTATCAGAATCATTTCAACAATGTTTTTAAAAAGTTTACCGGAATGACTCCTCTGGAATTCCGTCAAAATTATGGCCGGGATTCTTTAGGTAATGACTGATATCTATATTATATACAAAAAACTGCATACAGAGGAACTGATTTGATATTATTTTCAAAGCCAAAATTCTTTGATGATATTCTTATAGAGTAGGAAGGTTTATATTTTACCATATACTGGTTTAAACTTTTTGACCTTACATTATCTGAAGCTTTTACTTCAATTGGAATGATACTTCCTTCTCTGTCCTGAATGACAAAGTCTACCTCTGCTGAACCCTGTGATTCCCAGTAGTATGGTGTATATCCGTTCTCTATTAAAGCAGCTGCAACATAATTTTCTGCCAGAGCCCCCTTAAACCCATCGAAACTTTTCGTATCAACAAGAACTGCATTTGGAGGAATCCCAAATTTTGAACAAAGTAAACCTACGTCAGTCATATAAACTTTAAAGGAGGCATTGTCAACATACGCTGAAAGTGGCAACTTTCCTTCGGATATTTTGTTACATTTAATAATTACACCTGAAGCCCTAAGCCAATCAAGAGGAGTTTCATATTCATAAGCTCTGGCTCCTGATTTAATTACCTTATATTGAAACTTTCTATTATCCTTCGCAAGCTGAGCAGGTATGCTGCTGAATGCCGCCATGATTTTTGTAGTTTCATTAGGTGTTGCATATTTGGCCATATCAGCTATATATGCATCGTTTAAGTTCTTCTGAGCAGCAAGTACAAAATTAAAATCTTGTTGTCTTAAGTATTCCAAAACAGCCTGCGGCATACCCCCTGTTAAGACATATATCTTGTATAAATCCATCATTGTCTCGTGTATTGATAATGGTTCATTGGATTCAAAGGAATTTCGCACCAATTCAGCCATTTGATTTTTATTAAGCGCCCATAAAAATTCTTCAAAATCCAATGGATATAAGGTAACCATATTTACTTTACCCACAGGAAAGGAATATTTCTCTCTGTTAATTGCGACACCTAACAAACTACCAGCAGCTATTATATGATACTCTGGAGCATTTTCACAAAAGTATTTAAGAGATGTTAATGCCCTTTCGCACGACTGTATTTCATCAAATATTATTAATGTATCTCCCTTAAATATGGTCTGTCCTGATTTTGCAGACAGTTCTTTAATAATTCTCTCAGGATTGAGATCTCTTTCAAAAATGTTTACTAATTCAAGGCTATCCTCCAGATTGAAGTACACCGTGTTTTTGTAATACTTCTTGCCAAAAGTAAGCGCTGTATATGTCTTTCCAACTTGCCTGGCACCGTGAATTATTAATGGCATTCTGCTTGAAGAATCTTTCCATTTCATTAGTTTATCTACTATTTTACGCTCCATTTTATGTTTCTCCATTACACTTTTCATAACATAATAGTGTCACATAGCAACCAATTTGTCAAGGGATATGGGTAAAGCTGTCATTATCCAGTGATTCAAACCCATATTCCTTAAAATTGAAACCGCAACATCTTTTCTCCCACAAGCCAGATATTTTTTTACATTAAAAAAAGTTATTTTGTAAAAAATTGCTTGAGCCTTTTTGAAAATAATAATAATAAAAAAATAAACCCCGGTTGCAACCGAAGCTTATTTTCCTGCTGCCCCTGCCGGAGCTGTATATAACCATTCCTGTAATATTAACCATTTACACACAATTCCTTGTTTCTGCTGTCATGAATTATCTTTTTGATACTATATTCCGAGAGATGATATCTGTTTGCAATTGCTTCCTTGCTGACACCATTTCTATACAACATTATAATTTCAGTATTTCTTATAGTATATTTTTCCTTGGTGCCGTTGGCTTCTCCCCAACCTGCCCTTGGCACATCGTCACCGGGCACGTATATCATTTCACCTCTTACATATTTCTGAAGCTCCCTGACTAAACCTTCCGGGAGAACTGTTTTGGCATTTTTATATTTCAACAAGAACCACACTCCTTAAAAAATCACATAAAAAGTCCACAGAGAACAACCCCCTGTGGACATCCGGACACAAAAAAAGCACGATAACCTTTACCGTACTGTTCGCTTTAATTATATAATTACTGGTTTTAGGGTTATTACAGGTTGTTTTGTAAAAGATATACCAAATAAACCAACGACAGATTGGTTTGGTTAAGCAGATATACCCTTTACCGATATTCAGTTATAGGAAAGCCACCTCAATATTAGTTATGATCATCTTTTTTAAACACTCCTTTCAACTGAAATTTTAAGATAAAAAAATTACCCTATAATAATTGTATTATGTTTTTTTACTTACCGTCAAGATAAAGAATGAATATAATTATTTTTACACCAATTTACGGAAAAGGGGAGGATAGCGCCTCCCCCTCTGTTATCAGGCTTCTTCGCTCCTAACCAGTGTTCTGAGGGTGCTGCTCAGCTTATTTATGTCTTTTACCGAACTGCTGATTTTCATTATTTCCGTATTTTCATTTTCAATGGTTGCCAGAACTTCCTGTGTAGCAGCCGCATTCTGTTCAGAAATGCTTGCCATGTTTTCGATCTGCTGCTGTACCTCAACAAATTGTTCTGCTATACTCTGGATTTTATTCATTCCAAGTTCAATATCCTTGCCTGTATTCTGAAATACTTCTCTTATTTCCATAAAATATGCCGAAATGTTGGCGACAAGCTCTTTCCCCTCTTTTGTAGCATTCTCACCCTGATTTACCTTTTCAAAAGCTTCACGGGATTTTTCCGATATGCCTGTTGTTACTTTCGCAATGTCTTTGACAATATGTGCACTTTGCTCTGCCAGCTTTCTCACTTCATCGGCAACAACAGCAAAGCCCTTCCCGTTTTCACCGGCACGTGCCGACTCTATGGCAGCATTAAGTGCCAGAAGATTTGTTTGTTCTGCAATCTGTGTTATACCGTCCAGCAAGCTGTTTACCCTGCCCATATTTGACTGCAGGTCGGATACTGTAACTGCTGCCATACTGATAGCATTTTCTATGATATTCATCTGGTCATCCACCTGCTCAAGCTTGCTGCAACCATCCTCAACCTTTTGACTCATCTGTCTTGTATTCTCAGATATGCTGCTTGACACGGCTTGTGTTTCCTGTACCACTTCAAGGGAGTCAGTCATGGTATCATTTATTTTATAAGCACTTGAAGCCTCCTGCTGTATGGCTTTTGCCATCTCCTGCATAGACTCTGTGATACTGCGGCTTCCTTCATTTATTGTGTTAATATTGTTATTAAACATTGCTATGTTTTCATCAAGAATATTTGTACTGTCATCTACTTTGACAAAGGTGGTTTTGAGCTTGTCAAGAAGCTCTACTGCATGTGATTCTCTCTGATAGGTTTCATTAATCAGGTCTCTTCCCCATTTACTAAGAAAAAATAATAAAACAACCGTACCATTAAGTACTATCATAGAGGAAACAAATGCACCTGCTCCTCCGCCCTGCCCAACCAAGTTCTCAGGCTTTATAATGAAAACTGTTACCATCATTATGTCAAGTATTATACCGTATGCTAATATGATTTCCTTTTTAAAGTACAAGGTAATCATTGCTACAGTTGTTATTAAAATATAATGCTTATTCAGAGCATAATTATCCAGCACGAAAAGTGCAGAGATGACAAGTCCCGGCAATAGCCCGAAAAGCAAGCCTTTTATGTATTTATTGATAGGCAGAAAATAATTGACAAATACCAACACTATTACAAATGAACCTTCAACCGCAACTCTTAATCCATGGCTGGAACCCTGGGTTATTAAAGCCTGGACGATCATAAGGACAACCACCAGAACGGTAACCATTACATTAACTCTGTGAACCCTCTGCGTATTATACGAATCCTGCTGCAACATATAAACCTCCGAATATTATTGAGTACTTTCCTGTGAGTTAAAATTTTATCAAAGATCATTAATACTAAATATCGGCAGATTTACTCTTATTGTTAACCAAGTTTTACATAAAGCCTATTATTCCTATTATATTTATACTATTTTATCAATCGGCTGGTATATCCTGCACTAACAAGAAATTTATAAGCCTCCAGTACATCCCCGGGAACTGCCTGCGGTATCTGGTAGCCCAATGACGGATATGCAAGTATCCGCTGGAGGTCGCCTACCATTATGTCAATTACCTTATCCAATGTAATTTCATCATTAGGATAAGCCTCAAAGCTGTATTCAGGCGATGTGACAAGAACGTCAACCTCCGGCCAGACCTTTCTGCTGGTAGCAAAGGTCCTTCTTTCCATATAGGGTTTTTGAACGGCTATTATTTTTTGGGGACTGATTCCACTTTTAAACAGCAGTTGTTTTGTAAACAAAAAGTTTTCTCCTGTGTTGGTGGATTTATTTTCGATAAGCATTTTTTCCTGAGGTACACCCTTTTTCATTGCAATTTCAGCAAATACTTCAGCCTCTGGACGTTCCCAGCTGCCAAGTGTCAGGGCTCCCAGATAACCCGAGAACACAATAGCCGGAGCATAGCCCTGCAGAAACACCTCTGCTCCTCTTTCTGCAACTCTGGTATCATGGCTTCCAAGTACTATGATACAATCTGCCTTTTCAAGCTTGTGATTCATATGATGGTAATCCCACAACATCTTTGCTGAACTCAAAATATCCATATTAACCCTCTCCATTCCCAATGTACCTGACAAATTACCACATCAGGTACCAAATAATTATTCGTCTTATAATTATATTATACATGCGTTTTATGAAATGCCTGTTTTTGGTAGAGTAGGTCAGTGGGAAAATTAAAATTTTCCCACTTTCCCCTGCATCAAACTGTGCATGCGATTTTCCCGCACACAGCTTTCCGATATTCT
>JAQSXC010000049.1 GCA_029266335.1 Eubacterium sp.
AATACTTTGTTGTCGTCAGTTGCAATAAAGCAATTATTACGCCTTCCCCCGCCTTGTCTTGACAAAAAATATCTCGCCTCAAAACGGAGTTTTATTATTTAATCATGCCTTAGCTGTATCTAATTGGCTTATCAGAACTTCTTCAATTATCCTTTCAGGGGTAATACCATCTGCTACAGCATCAAAATTCATAAAGAATCTGTGTCTTAAGGCTGAAGGTGCCACGTATCTGATATCGTCAAAAGATACATTGTACCGGCCATCCATAACTGCTTTTACTCTGGCAGTTGAAATGATTGCCTGTGCTGCTCTCGGACTTGCCCCGTACCGTATATATTTCTTTGAAAGCCCTGGAGCATTTTCATAATCGGAATGGGTTGCCAATACTACCTTTAAGGCATATTCCTCTACAAGCTTTGACATGGGCACCTGCTTCAAAGCATTTCTCATTTCCAGTATCTGAGACCTGTTTATTATTTTATTCAGCTCTGGAGTTTGATTGTTCACTGTAACTCCGATAATTCCCTTTAACTCATCAAGATTTGGATAAGGAACCAAAAGCTTGAATAAGAATCTATCCAGCTGTGCCTCGGGCAGTGGATATGTTCCTTCGTTTTCCAGGGGATTCTGGGTCGCCAGTACCATAAAGGGTTCTTCCAGGTGGTACGTGCTGTTTCCCACTGTAACCGTATGCTCCTGCATGGCTTCAAGCAGTGCTGACTGTGTCTTTGGAGTAGCTCTGTTAATTTCATCAGCCAGTACAATATGAGCAAAAACAGGCCCTTTCTGAAATTCAAATTTACTGTTGCCTCTTTCGTCCTTCATTATTATGTTTGTACCGGCTACATCGGCAGGCATCAGATCAGGAGTGAACTGTATTCTCGAAAAAGACAAATCCATTACCCTTGACAGAGTTTTGACCAGCTGGGTCTTTCCAAGACCGGGTGAACCCTCTAGAAGCACATTTCCGCCTGTAAATACAGCTATGAGTACCTGCCTGATGACATCCTTCTGCCCTATTATGGCCTTTCCAACTTCATTTTCCACTGCTTTAATTGTATTTACTATATTTAAAATTTCCTTATCCTCCATAGTCGCCCTCCCAGCCAGTAGGGTAAACCCTACGTTCAATTTATTTATATATTGATTGCCCTTTCAAACCAGAGCCTTTGAAATTAACAGTTTTCCAAGTACCAATTATTAATCCTGAAGAGATGAAAAATAATCTTTGATAATATCTTCCATACCTCCAGGTATAGATGAATTATCCATGCTTTCCATGGCCTTTTCGCTGTATTCCCCCACTACCTGGTTGTATGGCTTCAATTCACCAAGAGTGGCATCCGTATTATTTGTAATTGTTGTCTCTCCCTTGCCATTATTGTTTCCCTTGCCTGTTATCAGAGAGGTTTCACCCTGACCACCCAATCTGGAGGGTGTAAAAACCTTTTCATATTCTTTTTCAGTTCCGGCCGATGGAGGCTTGTTGGCAATACCCCCCTGTCCGTAGGGAGTGACACCTCCATCTCCATTTCCGCTGCCACTGCCTGCGCCGCTCCCGCCTGCCCCCTTGCCAGCTCCGGCTCCCTGACTTTGACCACTGCCCTGACCTGAGCCCTGTCCCTGGCCACTTCCATTTCCCTGACCTTGTCCCTGATTCTGCGCAGTTGCAGTATTAGGCTGTAAATTGTTCTGAGCCTGTGCAAGAGCATCATTCATATTCTTTTTATCCAGACTGCTGCTGACTGCACCGCTTAGTTTATCAACACTTTTATTTATAGCGTTTTCATTTCCATTGCTCAGTGCATTGCCTAAACTCTCCAGACCATCCTTCAGGTCACTGTCTCCAACAGAACCGGCAGCCTTTGCCAAAGCATCCTCCAAGCTTTTTTTATCAGCGGCGCTCATTGATTTTGCCTTATTTTTCAAGTTCTCCAGTTCCTTCTTAAATTCTTCGGCTTTTTCAGTCTTTAAAGCATCTGCCAAAGCTTTGGTATGTTTGTTTTCTGCCAGCTTTTCAGCCATTTCTTTCAAATCAGTATCGTTTGTTCTGTCGATTTTTTGCTCCAGCTTCTTTGAAAGCTTCTCAAGGGCTTTGTCAGCCTCTTTTAAGTCCTGCGCCTTTTTAAGCTCCAGCTTCAGGGCATCCAATTTTGCCAGCAGGTCTTTCTTCTGTACTTCAGTAAGAGCAGAATTTTCTTTAACTTCCTTCTCTGCTTTCTCAACCTTCTTTTTCTGTTCTTTTTTGTGTACACTTAATTCATGGGCCTGTTGAGCCTCTTCCAGCAAGGGTTGAGGTAAGACCGCCGAAATACCGAAAGCCAGCAAAAGTATAAATAATGCTGTCAAATTTTTTTTATCAGGAGATAACTTTATCTTAGCCTTGTAATCAAGTGAATTCAGTTTATATACAGTATCATTCAATAAGAGTTCCTTAAATTCGGAATCTTCTTTTTCCAGTTCCAGTGAAGTTATAAGTCTCTCCTGAAGTCCGAAGGAATCGAGTAACTGTGCTACCGCCATCTTCTTTGGAAGGAAAAAGAATACACTGAGCAATGCTAGCACTAAAACTGCAGCACTGACATAACCCCATATTGCATAAACCTTATAAATGGGTATTACCCGTGACAGCAATCCCATAACAATACCTGTTGCCAAAGCTGCGCACAGACCGGCAGCGACATTGCGCAAGGTTATCTTTAACAGGATTCTCCTCCGTACTTTTTTCAGAGTATTTGAAATTTTACTGTATGGATTGTCTAAATTCATTTATTACTCCTCTTGAACCATTTCCGTTTAACCGGATTGAGCTTTACGGCACTTAAAAATAGCAAAAGAGCCGATAAACAGATATTAAATATCGAATTAATGTGCCAAAGGTGAAGCTCTCCTTCCTTGACAGTCAGATTCAATCCGGGAAATATATTTCCAGATCCCTGCTGAAACTGATCCACAACCAGAGAAATCAAGGCAATTCCAGGGTTTAAATTATATACCCAGAAGGTTTCATTATATGGCTTATTTACATAATCCGGCATAATAACCAGCTGTACATAGAATACTGATATAAAAATAGTTCCCAAACCCAGAAATACCACAACTGCATAAGTCAATACATTGGCGGCGGTGCTTTTCTTGATAAATGTAGAAAAGAAAATACCTATGCTGCCTAAGGTCACAGCTATAAGGATGAAAAACAAATACACCTGTAGCAGCTGGAGCATGCCTATTCCTCCATAAAGGAATATTATAGAAAACACCGGAATTGATGACACCAGCAATAAAATAACCTGACTTAAGGAGGCGAATAATTTGCCTGTAATTATAGAACCATGATTCAAGGTAGTTGACAAAAGTATATCAAGAGTCTGCTTTTCTCTCTCTCCAGATATGGCTCCGGCAGTCAAAGCAGGTGCAATAAGTACAATAAGTCCAAACTGTGCAGCTACCAGAAAAGCATAAGTACCAAATATGGTTGACTGTGTTGGAGTTCCAATTTCATTGTTAATGGTCAGCCTCATTATAAATATGGTTAATAATAGCAGTACCAGGTTGTATACTCCTATCAAAACAGCAGCTTTCCAGCTTCTCATTTTCACCTTTAGTTCCTTGAGAAGCACGGGATTTATTCTGAAATGCCTTTTTTGTATGTTTGCGTTCATTGCTGTACCTCCCCCGTAGCAGTAACCTTCATGAATATATCTTCCAAGTTTCCGTCTAATTGATTAAAAGCTGTCACCGGTATATTTTTCTGGATTAATCTGACTAAAAGTGCATTCATAAATACCTCGTCACCATTAAAGGAAGCCTCTACTTCATTTGTACTGACAGGATTGATACCATCCACATCGGGATATTCCTGAAGTATTCTTACTGCTTCATCCAATTTATCTATCACTTTTATTCTTACAGTCTGAGTATGATAAACCTTTCTAGTTATCTCTTCAACCGTACCGCTCATTACAATCCTGCCCTTTTCTATTATGCCAATGGCAGTACACAGCTCTGCCAACTCGGGTAAAATATGTGAGCTTACCAATATAGTCTTCCCCATGCTTTTCAGGGTTCTCAGTATTTCCTTCATTTCAATTCTTGCCCTGGGGTCCATACCTGAAGCAGGCTCGTCCAAAATGAGCAGCTCAGGATTATGGACAAGACTTCTTGCAAGACAGAGCCTCTGTTTCATACCTCTGGACAGGCTGTCAACGTAAAAATCCCTTTTATCCTTTAAGTCTACCAGTTCCAGCAGATCCTGACATACTTTCCTGCTCTCCGCACCTTTTATATTATAAATTGATGCATAAAATTCCAGATACTCTTTTACTTTTAAATCATCATACACACCAAAAAAGTCAGGCATATAACCGATTATACGTTTTAGCTCCTTTGGCCTGTTTATTACATCAATACCATCTGCAAATACTTTTCCGGAGGTAGCATCCAGCAGTCCGCAAATAATCCTCATTGTAGTAGTTTTACCTGCGCCGTTCGGTCCCACAAACCCGAATATTTCTCCTTTTGGAATATGAAGATTCAAATCATTGACAGCACGAAACTTTCCGTAATTCTTACAAAGATTCTCTATTTTAAGCATTATTTTTTCCTCCCTTTTGCTGCCATCTGAGGCACACCGATTTCTCCATCGGTTACTTCCAGCCTAATTTTTACTGTATTATCGGGAGCAAGATAATTTTTGAGGTTTTCTCCGCTTATTACCATGTCTTTTATTGGTTCATTGGTTTCTTTTTTAATATTATAAATATAAAAATTGGAATTAATGGTTTTGTACTGTACTGTTGATGTATTAATACCAAATTCCTCTACAACAATGTCTTTGTCTATCTTGTACAATAAGTCAGCGGAACCATTTCCATAAAACATTTTATTACTCATATCATAGTTCAGGTTTGAAGTATTTTTTACTTCATAGGGCACGAAGCCCATTGGATACTCTACTGTGTCGCCATTGGTAAGCTTGACGTCCAAAGGCATTATCAGTATGTTTCTTTCATTTTTTCTGGCAGGAGTTCCGTTTACAAGCATGGGCTGGTGTATTTGTGTCTTGGAAAATGCAATAAGTTTAATGCCTTCGATCTGTGCATTTCCATAATTGTACATTCTTTGCAGTATGTTTCCTTCCTGCCTTAAATCCATGTATTTTTTCTTTTCGGCCTCGTTTTTACCGGAATAACCCCTATTAAAGAATGTATCCTGTATCATTTGCTGTATATTGCCACCATGGTTTATGAGATTCATTCCATCCAGATTAGCAATCTCACCGATTTTCAGGCTGTCAATTTTATAATAGCTGTTGGGCAAGAGAATCAGGCAATCAACCAGATCAAGGTTGGTAGAATTCTTTATACTTCCGGTAATTTTACCATTTTTTAAACTCAGCTTAGCTTCAACTGTCCCCAGATTTATTGAATTCTCCTGCAACTGAAGAATTTTTGTTTCCAAAAGGCTGCTGTTTCTATATTCAATACTTCCATTTTCGCCTGCATTTACCTTCGCTTCAAGAATTTCCTTTCCAGAAGTATTCTCTGAATAATAATTACTGGAAACAGGAAGAATCCTTTCTCCATTCTGTCCTGAGATCCTGACCTTTGACTTGTTGGTATTTAAAATTCCTGCGTAGGTATCGGTGGATGCATTTCCGTTTTTATCCAGGCTTATATATGAAATCATATTTGTAGTTACTTTGCTCAATCTTGTTCCACTACCCGTAATATAAACAATTGAACCGAAAACGATAGCCAGTACAGGAACTGTAAGCCACATCCATCCGCGTTTATCAAGCTTTTTCAGTATAAAATAGCTTATGGGAGCTACCACCAAAACATATATAAATAAAATCAGATAATAACTTGAAGTCTTTGCCGAAGCCATTTCAGAGAACTGGTTCACGGCCTCCTGCATGACATATGTATTATTTCTGAAATAATTTACGCTGTTATTGCTATTATTCATATTCGTCAACTCCGGATTTACAAGTGCCAGAATCTTTTCCATAAAAGCAGTATTGTTGTTCCAGTTAACAAAGGGTGCTTTTCCCAGGTCAAAAGCCAGAATACCCACTACTCCCTTACCACTGGCATGAGCTTGTACAAGGCTTACACCCTTATCCTCCATCAAGACAGAACTGTCCTTTATATTCAGAGTCAAAACATCTACTTTTGTTTCATTCCTGTTATCCCCGTTTGTAGCAAGGTCATATATCCTGGAAGTTGATATATCCTGAACACTTCCCTGAGTTCCTTCAATAAAGTCATCTTTAAAAATGGAAAGGGTTTTATTATATTTAGACCCCGTTCCTATAATTAAAGTTCCACCATTTCTGACCCATTGCTTTAAAATTTCGTATTGGGATTTATTAAACCTCGAAGTATCAAAGTCATTAATAACCAATATATTAAATGCATTTAAAGTAAATATGTCTTCAGGAAAGTTTTTCTCATCAAGTTTGATGTTTTTTGTAAGTAAAGTTACTCCGGTAGAAGCCGGAGCGCTGTTAATATAGGATAGGCTGTCAAAATCATCACTTAATATCCCGATAAAAGCAGTAGTGTTATTTGATGCAATTATGGTTACAGAATCCTCACAAACCTTATCCTCACCATCATAGATATTCACAGCATATTTTGTCCGGTTGTTGTCACCGATAGGCACGTTTATGGTAATGGATTTTTCAGCATCTTTTTGCAGACTGATGGGCTTCACATAGCTCATATATTTGCCGGGCGAACTTGGAACGCGTACTTCTACCTCTCCGTTAATATCCTTGTAATTATTTTTTATGTTAATATTTATTGGAGTTGAGTATCCGATTTTATAGGCATTATTAAACCCTACACCTATCTTAACATCCAGTTCTTTATCGGTCTCAGCGGCATTAGCAGAAAAACCTCCAAAAACTGCTGAAAGGATTATTAATGATATCACTAATATTTTGACTGATTTTTTCATTTGTCTCTCTCTTTCTGTCATTTGTATGGTTTTGCATTTTGTTTCCTTATTATACCATATAGAGTCTAACAGACCAAGTTACATAGTCTTAAGATTTTCTTAAGGGCCCCTTCTCCTCTATTGTACAATTTAAACCTTCGCATTTCCATAGATTTAATTACTTTCATTTTCTAAACCCTCCATTAATGCACCAGACTTATTCCGTGTGATAAAGTATTTATTCAGGAAAACCAAACTTGTAAATTAAGGAGGAGTTATATGGAAAACAAAATAAGTATTCATGGTGCAAGAGAAAACAACCTGAAAAATATCAATCTGGAGATTCCCAAAAATAAACTGGTGGTACTGACCGGTGTTTCAGGCTCAGGTAAATCAACAATTGCTTTTAAAACCCTGCAGACCGAATGCCAGCGTCAATACATGGAATCCCTCGGGATGGTTACAGACGAATTTGTAAAACCCAAAGTAGATTATATTACCGGCCTTTCACCGGCTATCAGTGTTAATCAGAGTAATGCCAACAGAAATCCCAGATCCACGGTGGGTACCATAACAGAAATTTATACTTATCTGCGTATCCTTTATGCCAAGCTTGGTGTAAGAAATTGCAGGCATTGCGGCAGGGAAATACTTCCGGTCTTTGAAAACCTGCAGTCTCCCGAAATAATTATTGAAGATGATACCTTTGCTTCCGAGTTTGAGGAAGCCATGCCATGCCCAAACTGCCGGAGAACAGTTCCGGTACTTACAATGAGCCATTTTTCCTTCAATAAGCCCCAGGGAGCCTGCGAGACCTGTAACGGAATGGGAATAACCAGCATTCCAAATTTAGAGAAAATTATTAATGATAATTTAAGCATTAAGGAAGGGGCTGTTCTACTATGGGATGACTTTCTGACTCAACGAAATGGAGAAAGTGTGGAAAACGCAGGCAGGTATTACGGATTCGAAGTCGATTTGAACACTCCGTTAAAAAATTGGAGTAATACAGCCATTACCTTCCTGTTTCGAGGAGCACTCAGTGAAGAAATTTCAGAACTGTTTCCCGGAATAAAGCCTCCCAAGACTGTCCCTCAAGGCCGGTATGAAGGATTACTGACAAATCTGGAGCGTAAATATTCTGAAAACAATACTGCCTCAAAGGCTTATGAAAAGCTCAGAGCCCTCTTCCATGAGGATATGTGCCCCACCTGCAAAGGAACAAGACTCAAAAAAGAGAGTGCAAAGGTCACTGTTATGGGTGTCAATATTATTGAAGCAGGTCAGAAATCTCTTTCTGAGGTAAATGATTTCGCACTGCAGGTGGAAGAAAGTTTGAGCAATGCTGCCCTGCAAATAGTTAAACCGGTCCTGGATAGCCTTAAAGAACGCCTTCATAGGTTTCTTGATGTGGGAGTGGGCTATTTAAGCCTGGACAGAAGTGCCACCAGTCTGTCGGGAGGTGAGGCGCAAAGGCTTCGTCTTGCATCTCTGCTTGGATCGGGTCTGACCGGAGTATTGTACGTACTTGATGAACCGACAACAGGTCTTCATTCCAAGGATACTGCAAAATTATTGAAGGTACTTCGTCATCTTCGAGATCTTGGCAATACGGTACTGGTTATTGAGCATGATACCGAGCTGATGACGAATGCCGATCACATAATTGATATTGGACCGGGTGCCGGTGAATGCGGAGGGCAGGTTGTTGCTGCGGGTAATGTTGATGAAATTATGAATACCGGGAATTCTATAACCGGAAAATATCTGTCGGGAGAGTTAATCCCTTACAAATCACAAGGTATCAGAAAAAAGTCCAATAGTTTTCTTTCCATCAGAGACGCTTGTGCAAATAATTTGAAAAATATATCCGTTGATATTCCCATAGGTAAGCTGACTGTTGTTTCGGGTGTGTCGGGCTCCGGAAAATCCTCACTGGTTTTTGATGTTATAGCAGAACATGCTGACAGCTTTCTAAATAAAAGAAAGTCCCCCGACAATGCAATTATTAATAATCTTGGAAGCTTTGACCGCTGCATAACCTTTGACCAGAACTCCATAGGCAGGTCTTCGCGCTCCAATATAGCCACTTATACAGATATTTATACTGAAATTCGTCAGCTTTTTGCTTCTCTTCCGGGAGCCGGAAAACATAAACTTCTTCCAAAACATTTTTCCTTCAATGTGCCGGGAGGAAGATGTGAGAAATGTGAAGGCCAAGGCTTTCTGACCATACCCATGCATTTTATGCCCGATGCCCAGGTTACCTGCCCTGCCTGCCGCGGCAAGCGTTTTCAAAATAATGTGCTATCAGTAAACTATGATGGTTTGAATATATCAGATATACTGGATATGTCTGTGGACGCAGCTATGAAAGCCTTCAAGAGCGAGAAAGAAATATATGACAAGCTCAATTTCCTGTCAATAGTTGGCCTGTCCTATATCAAATTGGGTCAGTCCACTTCCTCCCTTTCAGGAGGCGAAGCTCAGCGCATCAAGCTGGCAAAAGAACTGGGTACAAGCTACACCGGAAACACACTGTACCTTCTTGATGAACCTACAACCGGACTTCATCCTCATGATACCGTCAAGCTTGCACGAGTATTGGACGAACTTACAGCAACAGGTAATACAGTTATAGTAATAGAACATAACCTTGATATGATAGCAATGGCTGACTATGTTATTGATTTCGGTCCGGAGGGTGGAGCCTCCGGCGGGTATATTATTGCAAAAGGAACTCCCCATGAAATCATAAGGAATAACCAATCCTTTACAGGTCTTTGTCTTTCGGCCGGAAAGTAGGTATACTTGTTCATACCAGCTATTGCAAGAATTCCTGAAAAATTATTATAATAGAATAATCAAAGCTCTGGCCGGTCAAATTCAGATTCAGGAATGGGGGTGGCCAGACTTCGCTTTATTCAGAAAATAGTATTTATATATTGAATGGGAATATGCTTATGAATACGTATAAAACCACAGAAGTAGCCAAAATTATAGGAATACACTCCAATACCGTAAGGTTGTATGAAGAATTGGGTCTTATTTCCAAGCCCTGGAGAAAATCAAATGGTTACCGCATATTTACAGATATTCATATTGAACAGTTTAAACTTGCACGACTGGCCTTAAGAACAGTATTAACACAAAACGGCCTGCGTAAAAAAGCCATGGCTATTATTAAGCTTTCTGCAGCTGGCCTGTATGAGAAAGCAATAAGTCTGACACAAAACTACATAGCCCAAATTGCAAGCGAACAGAAAAACGCTGAAGAAGCTATTAATATTGCCAGACAGATTATAAACAAAAAGAAAAGCGAAATTACCGAGGCCGGTTTAACAAGAAAAGAAGCTGCCGATTACCTGAAAATAACCATCGATACACTCAGGACCTGGGAACTGAATGGGTTGCTGACTGTCAAAAGAAAAAAGAACGGCTACAGGATCTATGATCAGCAAGATATACAAAGGCTCAAAATAATCCGTTCACTTAGGTGTGCAAACTATTCACTGTCCTCAATCCTCAGAATGTTGAACTGCCTTACCTCTAATGAAGAAATTGACATAAGAGAAATAATTAATACGCCTCAGGAAAATGAGGACATTATTTATGCATGTGATATGTTGCTGACTTCCCTGCATAATCTGCATATTGATGCCGTAGAAATGCTGGCCCAACTGAAAAAGCTTGAGCAAATGGCAGCTCTTATGCCTCCGTCCCAATGTCCTTCCAGGAAATCTTAAAGCAGTTATGCCATATCAGTATGGTTATCAATGCTGAAACTGCTATATTTGCAGTTATACCGAAAGGAATAAAGCTTACTCCGTAATGAACTGCAGCCAAAAGCCCTGCTACAAACAGCAGTGCAAAGTTTACCCCGGCATTTGTCCCCTGCTTCATGCTTTGAAAATCCTGAGAAAATGGCAGCTGCTTTGAGGCAAGCTTAAAAAAGGCTATAAGTAAAAGCATCATATTAATAAACATAAGAAATATGTCAGGAATTATTCTGGGGCCGTACAATAAAACACAAATTACACTTAGAAAGGTTATTAAAGGTATATTATATTTATATATGAAAGCCTTGAGCGCTCCTCTTAAAATAATGGCGGGATTTTCAACCGGCAGCGCCCTATATATCCACGCACCTTTAAATTTTTCACTTTTACTTATGAAATTAACCGATATACTTGCCATGGCAATTCCTATATAAATCCCGAAATAACTGCTGCTTTCTCTTAAGGCTGTGAACGCTTCCGACAGATTCCCCCTTGAAAAACTTACAAACATTAAAATAAACGGCATAATTACAGCAAATGCCAGGCTGGGATATAACTGAAGCTTCAGCTTTCTCTCACTTGCAATCATATTCTGTGTAAAGCTGTAAACGGCTCTCTCCCTGTTGTCGGCACAGACTAATAACGCTATTAACCTCTGAAGGCTCAGAGACCTGACTTTCCGGAAATTCCTGCCATTATTGCTATTCAGCTTCTGCAGGTTCTTTTCGAAATATGGCAGGATATATTTTATGTAAATCACAAAAGCAGCCACAGGTACAATTACTGCCAATGCAGAAGCGATTATATAAAAGGCATCAAACTTTTTTTCTGTCATAATACTCAACGGAGCTGCAAACCAGGTAGTTGGAATCAGGTAATTCCACCATTTAGGAGTAAAGCTTATACTTACTGCTGATAAATCAAACATTCTGCCGGTGAACTGATAGGCAATTGTAATAAATATGGTCAGTATGATCTGAAAATAATTGATAATATCCTTGAGTTTTTCTCCGTCAAACAGGCTTAGAATTGCATAATAGATAATCGAAGTAAAAAACATTACCAACCCGCAGATAAGGATAATTTCAAAAAACAGCACAATTGAAACACCCGGACCATATTTAAAAAAGCACATAATAATTGTTGGGCCTGATAAGGCCAGTGTAATCCTGACCAAATAATACAGAATATGAATTGTCTTAGCCATTTTGATAGTATTCTCCTTGATTGGCCTCGGCAGGAGAATATTCTTTTCCTTAACATCCAATAAGACTGTAGAGAAATCGGAAATCATGGTAGCAAGTATCATAAAAATAATCATTCCGAGTATTATGTTCATTTTATAAAATATGGAGAATGGTATCCATACGAAAACAGATATCATCAAACCCATAAAACCATACATTAACATTGATAAAACCGGAATGTTCCTGTTTTCAATATTTTTTGAGCCTGACAGGACGGTGGGAACACTTCTCGAATCCAAAGTAAGCTTTATTTTCAGAATCATTCGAAGCTGAAAGTAATCAATATCAAGTTTATTAAATCCACCTTCAAACTTATCCAGCAGTCTTATTAATAAAAACTCCTTCATAATGTCACTCTCCAATTATACTTACAAATTCACCGGCAAGCTGCTTGTGATTGTCAAAACCCGTAAGCTGGTTAAATATCTCTTCAAGAGTCCCTTCCCTGCTTTGATCCTTGAGCTGCTGGAAGGTTCCGTCGGCCACAATATTCCCATTATTAATCAGTATGATTCTGTCACTTATTTTCTCGACTACCTCCATAATGTGCGAAGAATAGAATATTGTCTTTCCCTGCTCAGCCAAATGGCTCATAATTTCCTTAAAAATCATAACACTGTTGGCATCCAGACCGCTCAAGGGTTCGTCAAGAAAAAGTATATCAGGATTGTGGATCAGACTTGAAATAATAAGCACCTTTTGTTTCATCCCTTTTGAATAGGAGGCTATTCTTGAATAATAGACCTGTTCAATTCCCAACAGCTTCATAAGCTTAATGGCTTTATTATCTGTCTCTTCATAGCTCATTCCATACATCTGCCCTAAAAAAGTTATATACTCGCGTGCTGTAAGATTATCAAATATTTCTGCTGTCTCGGGCACATATCCGATTCTTTTTTTATATTCCACGCTGCCATTGGATATATCTTCACCCAGAACCTTTACACTTCCTTTAAAATTTGTAAGCAGTCCAAGCAGAATTTTCACAGTTGTACTCTTTCCTGCACCGTTCGGCCCTATATATCCTATAATCTTCCCTTTTGGAACATCCACATTTATCCCATTCAAAACCTGTTTTGAGCCGTAGCTCATATACAGCCCGCGGATTGATACAGCCAGCTCCTCCATGAAATCGTCCTCCGGAATTATGTATTGAAAACTCGTTGTGCTAAAGATCAGAGAAAAAAATGTTTCCAATAATCCTCAGCTATTACATTATAATGCAAAACAATGTTAACTATCAAACTTTTCCCTGCTTTTTCTGATCTTGGTAAAAAACTTGAATATAGTTGTGGAGAGCATTATACCAAAGCCTATGCTGCCGCCTACCGCCAATGCCAAAACGCCTTTGCTGAAAGCCTGGGAAGTGTTGTTCTCAACTAAAAATCTCAGTGAGGTATATGCTGTAAACCCCGGCACCAGGGGAAATATACCCGGAATAAGAAATTCAAAAGCCGGGGTTTTAAGCTTTCTTGCCAGGGATTCACTGTAGCAGCCAACAGCAAAAGAGCCTATAAAGGTTGAAGCTATGGCATTGCCGGCATATCTGAAAACCACCAGATACACAAACCAGCCCAAAGCTCCGCTTAAGCCTGCCCAACCGATTTTTCTCCTGTCTATGTTAAATAAAATGGCAGGAGTTATGCTCCCGAAAAAAGCCAGTACAACCTGTATAACCTGATTAGCCATAGCATTTATCCTCCGTACAAACGTATCTAAGCATCAATTACAAAAAATTTACAGTGCTTATTAAATAAAAATCGAAGATTACTCTTTTAAAATATAATATTCTTAAAATAACTTCATAAAGATGGAAAGTGCGGTAACTATACCAACACCCATTGCTACGATTATCAAAATAGCTTCACCAAACTTTGCAAATCCCGATACATAGTCCCCATACAGCAAATCCTTTATGCCATTTGTCAGAGCAACTCCCGGAAGGAGGACAACAATGGCTCCGGTGATTACGTTATCCTTATTAAGCCCCGGGATTAACAAATTTGCCGAAAGACTGATTATTCCTATAATAAAGCCTGATAGATAGTATTCCAGAAATTGAAAAGATCCGATCTTTGAAATATATTCCAGCAATAAATAAATTCCGAAACCTATAAAAAACGAGACAAAGGAATCCAGCAAACCTCCATTAAAGAAAAGACTGTAGACAAAGGCTGTCGACCCAGCTGCCAGTAGTCTGATGCCCAGTGAGAAGTTTGGAGCATCGTATATCTCACGGAGTTTGTTTTTTGCCTCCTCGTATGTCATAGGATTTTCTGCCAAGCCTCTTGAGAAGGAGTTAATCAACTCTACCCTGTATAAATCTACGCGTCTTTGATTTATTCTCTTTACCGAGGTAACAAGCTCCCCCTCATCATCCGAGATAGAGATAAAAATACCTGTGGAGGTTGATATACATTCACCGTTAAACCCGTAGGAAGCACATATCTTCTTTATGGTCTCTTCAACTCTGTACGCTTCTGCTCCGTTGCTCAACAGGATTTCACCTGCTGATGTTGCTATTTCTGCCACCTTTTTTGCTTCCATTAAAAATACCTCAAATATAAAATGTTATATAAGGCATGACTAAATAATATCTCGCCTTAAAGCAGAGTTTTATAATTAATCATGCTTAAGCATATTAATTATAACAATTTTATCACCTGTTTAATATCTCCATATTAAAAGTAATTTAAAATTTGTAGTAACAACGGGATTGAATAAAATTTTTTTTTCGTCAAATCATATTATCAGAAATAAACAATATTAATCTTGCCTTTAACAGAGAGGAGCTTATTTATGAGTCAAAAAGGAAATAAAGAGCATAAAAAATCTTCAAAATCCAATTCAAAAAATAAATCGGAAAAAAATATAAATCCCGAGAATGACGGATCGGATTTTAACAATAAAAATAATGTCAAACCCCGTAACAAGCCCGTGTTTTGATCATTGGCAAATATTTTCAAGAATTTGAAAGAATATAAAGTGCAAATTAAGCAATAATATTTACTGTGATACAGCAATGTATCCTTTGGATACTTAAGTATCCACAGAGCAAAGGTTTAGCTAACCAAAAAAGTTGGGAGATGATACCTTTGGACTTCTTAATTTCTCAATTGGTAGGTTGTAAGTTATGTGATGTTAATCACTGACTTTAACCTGTGTGATTCAGCATTAAAGGACTGTCAAGGTTTTTAATGTCGAGAAATGGGAGATGATTGAGTTGATAATTGAAAACTTATTTTCTGCCATACCGGTAATTGAAAATTTCTTGCGTCCGATTAGTGCTCATGGTACTGCATCTGCTCCTAGGGGGTGGCCGCAGTTACCCAGAGCAGTAATTGGTTAAAATGCAGGGAAATGTAAGCAGTTCAGATAGTTTCTTGACTTTCAGTAGTTAAATCATTAGCTGGACATTCAGGGATTCTTTATAGAATCCCTGTTTGTCTTTATTTTAATTACCAGCCAATTCCAATGTACCGGATCAGGTTAAAACTTTTTAATGCTGTCTCTTAAACCTTTACATCAAAAATCAAACCAAAATTTTGAGCTATTACATCATTATAATTGGTAAAAAAATAATCTTTTCTACCGTTCTCAGATGCGATTACCGAGGTTTCTCCGATATCTATCTGTGTTTCTGCTTCCACATATACTTCAGGTTCATTTTCATGTGCTTTGACTGCATCACTAAAACCAGTAACCTCCTGTGCTTTGAAAGGACTGCTTAAAGACCCGTCAGAGTTAAAATTAAGTCTGCTATAATAGTCGTATATTTTATTTATTGATAATGCCATACTACACTCCGTTTCCCATATGAGAAAGTTCTAATGCACCTGCACCCTGCACTTTCACTTAAGGATAAACAATATATACCGTTAAATCAATTATAGTATATTAATATTATTTTTTCCATATATTTACAGGCCCAACTTCATAATTTCTGTCCCTATTTCCGCGAATATAGGCGCTGCAGCCTCTCCGCCGCTTTTACCGTCCTCAATAAATACAACTACAGAGTATTTGGGACTTTTGGCCGGGAAATAACCTGCAAACCATGCCTGAATAATCTTTTCACCATCTATAAACTGTCCCGTTTCAGCACTTCCGGTTTTTCCGCCTGCACCGCCGTATGCGTCAAGATTTGCTTTTGTACCGGTTCCGTCACTGACTACTCCCTCCATCAGGGCCAGGATACGGTCAGCAGTTGTCTTTGACAAGACTCTTTGAGAAGAAGTATTTTTGAGATCTCTGACCTTGTTGCCACCGCTGTTAACTATACTGTCAACTATGTTAACACTGTTTTTCACACCGCCATTTGCTATTGTTGCAACCAAATCAGCTACCTGAACAGGCGTAGCCATTATTTGACCCTGTCCTATGGACATATTTGCAATATCGCCGGGATTCTTCAAATCGTCCTTAACAGGAATTATACCTTTTGCCTCAGGTATCCCCTGTTTTGTCAGCCCGGTGTTTTCACCAAGTCCAAGAGTTTTACACATATTTAGTATAGGGTCTGCTCCCAAATCCAGGGACATATTTATAAAATATGCATTGCAGGACTTGGCCAGCGCAGTATTGATATCTACTGTACCATGTCCTCCCTTCTCATAGGAAGAACATTTAAATTCAGTATCAGCAATCTGAATATATCCCGGACAGCTGAAAACCATATTATAGTCGGGTTGAAGCTCAAATATGGCAGCCAAATCCACCAGCTTATAGACTGAGCCCATATTGTACTGTGCTACAGCTCTGTTAAAAAGCGGCCTTTTATTATTTGAAAGATATTTTTCTATATCATTAGGATCAAAATCCGGTTTGCTGCAGATACCTGCTATATCTCCCGTCTTTACATCCTCCACTACAATTGCACCTGTCAGGCCTCTGCTGTCCAGAGCCTTTTCTATAATATCCTGTATATGATAATCAATAGTAAGTTTAATATCCAGTTTACTGTTCTTTTTGTCCTCAGCCTTAATAATTCTGTAGCCAAGACCGGTCAACAACTCATTGCCTCCATCAGTTATTACGGCAATACTGTCCTCTTTTCCGAAATTCAGAGTCTTTTCAAACAGTTTTTCCAGGCCGTTGCTTCCGATATTATCAACTTTATTGAGATAACCCAGCAAATGTTTTGCTTTTGTATCTGTATTATACCTGCTAAGGGAATTCACAAAGGAAATTCCTTCAATATCCATTGAGGTCAAAAGAGCTTTGGTCTCTTTATCAACCTCCACCAGCACAGGTGTATTTCGCCTCTGAATATTATCTTTGGTCTTTTCAGGATCCAAACCGAGAATCTGACAAAGCTGTTCAACTACCTGAGGCTGATCCCGCAGCATGGCAGGTTTAAGAACTGCTGTGACTTTCGGAGTACGGCTGGTCAGCCTGATTCCGTTCTTATCAATAAAATCACCCCTGGCACTCTCAATTTGAATATTGTTCACCCGTTGAGCCGATGCTTCTCTTGATAATGTTCCTCCACCGATTAACTGTAAATAAAATAACCTTGTGAACAGGCATGCAAAAAGCGTTAGAAATATGAAAAGTAATATTCTGATTCTCTTAAACATTAAAAAACCCCTTTATATGGATAATATATAAAGTGTTTCCATACAAAGGGGTTAAATATACTTTTCTTATATAAAGGTGATTTTATATTTTGTTCTTCTGTACTCCATACTTCTTTTGTATTTCTTCGAATATATTTTTAAATCGGGAATTCTTTTTATAAAATACAGGTGTATAACCAATCGCTGCCTTAACTTTAACGGTTCCTCCCCGGTATTCTTCACCCGACCATAAGTGAATCCACTCGTCCTTTGGAAGATAAACCTCCCAACCCTGAACATCAGGTAAATACACAGGTGCAACAAGCATATCCTCACCAAATAAATATTCAGTCTGGATATCATAGGTTTTTTCATCCTTCTCATAGTGTAAAAACAATGGTCTTTGTACCGGCAGGCCTGAGGCTGCATTTATTTTTACAAGACTTTTGGTATATGGCGCCAGTATAGTATATATTTCGGTCAGCCTTGCAAATTGTTCCAGAGTGTCTGCATCATCATAAAACTGGAAATTCTCCTCCGGCCTGTTGCCTTCATGAGTTCTCATGACTGGAGTAAATACAGCCATTTCTGCCCATCTCAAAAAGACTTCCTTGGTTCTGCAGTTATTAAACAGGGAAGTGTAGCCTCCAATATCGCTATGATGCAGGCCACATCCGCTCATTGCGGAACTAAGTGCACCGCAGATTACAGTAACCAGTCCGTCATGCATTGAAAAATCAACACTTTGATCCCCGGCCCATAGGAGTGGACAATATTTTTGAGTCCCTGCCCCGCCGGCTCTCATAAAGTATACTATCTCACCCAGTTTACCTGTTTCTACCAGAGCCTCGTAATTGCATTTAGCCCACAGAACCGGCCAGTGATTGTGCTCAACCATTGCCGATGCTCCGCTGTACAGCAGTAAATCCGTAGGCAGGTATTCCCCGAAGTCAGCCATCCATCCATCTATTCCAAAATCAATCAAATACTTTTTGATTAATCCTTTAAACCAGGAATATGCTTCAGGATTGGTGAAATCTACCACACCACAGTCAAATTCTCCAAAATCCACTAAATAATCATTCCCATCAATGGATTTGGCAAAATACCCTTTCTCTTTACCTTCCTTATATAAATCCCCCTCCTTTACAAGGTACGGATTATTGTAGGCAAGGAATCTTATATTTTTTTCCCTGTACTCTCTGATTTTCTCAGGAAGTCCGGGATACATCTCGTGATTCCACTTCCAATTCCAGTTAAGTCGTTTGCCAAAGGAAGTAACTCTCTTGCCTGCCCAGTCCTGACACCAAACCCCTGAAACTTTCATTCCGTTTCTCAGAGAACGGTCCACCAGAGAAAAAGAACGGTCTGTTCCACCTTGAAGCCCCAGGATTGCCCCATTATATACCCAGTCAGGCAATTCAACCTGTCTCCCCAGGAAAGCAGTCAGCTTTTCAAGCAGCTCTATATATGTGGGTGCGGCTTCAATCCGAATCTGTGCCGGAACCTCCCAAATCTGCAATTCATGGAATTTTTCATTCTTAAAGTTAAAATCTGCATAGGCTGTTGTATCTACATGGAGATAATAATGCTTGGTTGAAATATAGGTAGGTTGGGGGTAGTTTGTATTATAGTAATCTCCTCCTGCCTTATTTTCCACATCGGATCTCCAGGTCACATAAGTAGTTTTATCCCTGCCTACACCGGGTTCAGAGGTCCAGAGTGGAAAATTTCTTCCTCTCAGATTAAAATAAGACATCTGTTCCCCGCAGCCATAGCATTTTTCATTTTCATCGGCTTCAACCCTTATCCAGAAACGGTTGATATTACTGTCTGTCTTCTCAAAATTCATCAAGAACTTATCATCTTCCAGTATTATTTCAGCCTTTAATTTATTATCAAAGCTTAATGAATATTCATTGTTATTTTGTTGAATTGATACATTCCTTAAAGGGAACCTTTCAATTATATAATCCCTGATATCAAAGTTACCGCGGTACATATCGATAGTTTCATTGCCATACCCTATGTAAATAGAAGGATTTTCCACAGTATGATGAATGATGCATTGATCTTGATAAAATAATTTAAAACCATCCTTTAGTTTAATTAGTTCCATATTTCTCCCTCCCGGTATATTGCGGCAAAATAGCTAATAAGTCTTACCCCTTTACCGCTCCACTTGTCAAACCTGATATAACCTGCTTTTGGAATAGCATATAACCAATAATACTTGGAGCTATACTGATAATAATTGCGGCATACATAGAAACATAATCCGTAGTAAACTGGTTTGTGAAATATCTTATACCTATCTGTATAGTCTTTGTCATTGGTGAGGAGGTCAGTAGATTTGCATAGACGAACTCGTTCCAGCAGGTTATGAATTCAAAGGTAGCTGCTGTTACAAGACCTGTTTTCGTCAGCGGAAGGATCATTTTAAAGAATCTTCCATAAAAGCCGCTGCCGTCAATATAGGCAGCTTCTTCTATTTCAGCAGGAAAACCTGCCATGAAGCCACGTATTATAAAGGTTGAAATTGGCAGCCCGATAGCAGAATATAGAATAATTAATGCAGCAAGTGAGTCTACAAGACCAATTTTGCTGAATATGGTGAAATACGGAACCATAAGAGCATTAAGAGGAACAAGTACACCTACTGAAAATAATGTAAATATTGTTTCCCTTCCTTTAAACTTGAATCGGGATATACAGTAAGAAAGCATTGAGGCAACCAAAACGTTAATCACTGTTGCCAGTATGGCAACAATAACAGAATTTGATATCATTCTTCCTAAATTTGCCTGTGTAAATGCATTTACATAATTCTGCCATTGAGGTATGGCAGGTAAGGAAAACGGATTATCGAAATATTCTGCATTTGTTTTTAATGATGTGATAAACAGCCATAACAACGGAAACAACGTATATACTGCAAAAAATATAATTAAAAGCCATTTGAAAATTGACACTAAATAATCCCTGATATTCTTTTTATCTTTCACAATTGATTGAGCATTTTTTGCCGACATATTTCTCCTCCTTTACTCCTTATTCATTTTTGCAAATACACCACGGATGATTAAAATAACACAGGCTCCTGTCAATATGAGCATTACGCTGGAAGCGTTAGCTCCGCCATAGTTATTGGTTTTCATTTGGTTGTACAGATATAGCACAAGCACGGAAGTTCTGTTGGCAGGTCCTCCGTTAGTCAGAAGATACACCTGTTCGAATGTCCTTAACCCAAAAATCATAGCAAGCGTAACACAGGTTTGAAAAGAGCCTCTAATTAAGGGTATTGTAATATGAATATGTTGTCTTATTCCGTCAGCACCGTCAATCTGAGCTGCTTCATAATAGCATTCATCAATATTGGTTATATCAGCCAGCATTATAACCATGTAATAGCCAATGTAAAAAACCCAATAAATAAGCATGCAAGGAAAAGCTGTTTTTATATTTCCCAGCCAGTTTGTAGCATAATCACCCAGACCTGCCGCTCTCAACAAACCGTTTATCAAACCGAATTCGCTGTTGTACATTGCCGACCATAGCATCGCAAGAGCAATACCTGAAATAACCTGTGGCAAAAAATATACCGTTCTAAAAAATTGCCAGCCTCTTGGTTTCTTTGATAATACTAATGCCATCAGCATTGCAAGAGGAACCTGCACTCCCCCGGCAACTACAGCCCATATAACATTATTTTTTACACTGCGCCAAAACACTTTATCACCGAAGATATCTTTATAATTATATAAGCCTTTAAATATAGGAGCTGTAATCCCATTCCATTCAAAAAGACTGGTAACCGATACATACCCTACAGGTATAATAAAGAATAGGGTAAATAATGCAAGCCCTGGCAATATAAAGATGCAGATGTTTTTTATGTCATGCTTTTTAACTTCCATCGCTCCTGCCTCCATCGTCAAAACCAACTTGAAAATTGTAATTATAGTGGTTATTTCTATTTTGGCAGGCTTCTCAGCCTGCCAAAATTTTTATATTGTTCAAATCAATAATTAATTTTAGTCTGAAAGCTAACTATTATTTATTTGCATCCTTTAATACCTGAACAAATTTCTCAGGAGTGTATTCTCCAAGTACCAAACCCTCAAGTGCTGCCGGGAATGCTGCTACTACCTTTGTAGGCATGGTTGACTCAAAGGTCCCGATCATATATGGTGCAGCAGTACTCTGTTCAATCATAGTAGCTTGAAGTTTTTCAGTTTGATCGGTAATTTTTGACTTAATTGTAAATATTGAGCCTGATGAATTTGACAATTCGGTCACTCTGTCAACATCACAGATATATTTCAGGAACTTGACAATTGCCTCTTCCTTTTCCGGATCATCCTGCTTGCCAACGGCTATATATGCCTGAACAGCGTTTACATATGCTCCCGACTGACCGCCGTTGTAGCCAAGGCCTGCACTGATAGCTATATTGTCATAAAGGCCGGCAACACCTTCTTTTTTAATTCTTGATAAAATCCATGATCCGTTGGTATATACTGCAGCTCTTTCATTAAAGAAATGTCCGTTTACAACGGTAGCATCCGCTCCAACAGCATCAGGCGAAGTGTAGGTGAACATTTTTTGCATAATCTTTGCTGCTTCAACAAATGCGGGATCATCCAGACCTTTTTCATAAACATCCTGTCCACCGGCCGCTGCAAGTGCATATGAGTACCACAGCATTGAAGTCCACGCATTTTTATTTGTCATCTGAGTTGTAGGGAAAATACCTTTTGCCTTTAAGGCATCACAAGCTTTCCACAGATCTTCATAGGTTGTGGGAATGTTAGCTATTCCCGCATCATTTAAAAGCTTCTTATTAAACATGATGGCGATAACCGCATTTTCATAAGGAACAGCGTAATTCTTACCTTCATATTGAGCTGCCTTTACTACTCCCTCTGCAAATTTGTCAGACCATTCCTTGTCGGACAACTGAGCTGTCAAATCCATTAATTTACCTGACTTTGAATATAGCTGCAAATCGGCGAATGATTTAAAGGTAAATAAGTCAGGGGCATTTCCGGTTGAGATCATAGCCCTTATTTTGTCCTCATACGCATCATAATCAGTATATTCTTCAATTTTTACATTGATCTTTGATTCATTTTCCTTGTTAAATGAATCTACCATTTGGCCAAAAACTTTTGCTTTACCGTCAGTTCCAACCCAGATACTCGGGAATGTGATCTCAATCAGCTTTGAACTGTCATCTATTTTTGCTGCTGTTGAATCCGAGGTTGAAACTGATGATTGGCTGACTTCCGAATTACCACAGGCTGCAAAAATAACCATTGTCATAGTAAGAACCAACATTACTGCCACAATACGCTTGATAGTCTTTCCCATAATTGTTATCCTTCTTTCTAGTTTTATTTTACCAGTTGAAATTTGCACCGTCTGTATGGATTTTTACATCGGGCCCAAGTTTAATCTACAGGCATTTCCACCATTTCTTTAATAAATTAAACCTTTTAATTTATTAAAGAAAAAAATAGAACTTGGTAGTAAATATGAAAGGTGTTATGTATTGTCTTAATTAATCGAGTTGTACTCAGCTATACATATTTACTAAAAACGTTCGTCTACAATGGCAATTATATATTATATTTTATTAAAAGTAAACTAGTATTTGTGATTTTTTTATTTTTTTCGACTACGTTTACCACCTTTTACCTCATAATTCTCAAACAGAATTGATTATTTGTTTAAATTATTTAATTATGTGCTTTCTACGAGTTATTTAAAGTATAAATATTATCGGTATATTTTTACATAAATTCAAATGAGAGGTTCATTTATTACTCTATAATTATTTTAATATCAATTATTGAAAGATTTATACTACTATGATATTCTTTTATACAAGGCTTGATCTACATAATAATTTTCATATTATTAACTCTTATAATTAATTCTCAGAAATTATTATTAGATAGCTTTGTAACGCCTCAAATCCAAATTAAATTTTTCGGCTGTAGAAAAATTTAATTTCATTAGCGGCGTTTCAACGAGGCAGGAGATATGCTCACCACCTGAAAAACCTAAGCGTTACCCGCCACTTGTAGAAGTGGGAGACATTCTTACGCCTCGTTATATTTTTCAATAATATATTATAATTTATAAGGAGAACCCTATGATAAACCATTTAAGGGAATGTAACCCCAAGCTGAAAATAAACAGTATATTTGACGAAGCATTTTCAAAGTATGGAAAAGTAATTACAGGTTATGACTTTTCAGAATGTATTGAAATTATGGAAAGCAAAAGTGTCCCTGATTCCGGAAATGTATATGTGGCAACTGACAAGGATTTAATGAACACAGCTGTTGTAAGGCAGCTTGAAAATATTTTTTACGGCAGCATGCCTATTCAGATGGGCTTTTGCAACGGAAACAGCAACAAGCTTAATGCTCTTGAATATCACAAATGTTCCGAAATAGATGTTGCGGTAACAGATCTGCTGCTTATTTTAGCAGATATAAGGGATATTAAGAATAACCAGCTTCC
>JAQSXC010000050.1 GCA_029266335.1 Eubacterium sp.
TCACTTGTTAAAAATTGTATAAGGTATTTGGAATGCATTACTCCGACAATATTATCAATACTATCTTCATAAACCGGAATTCTTGAGTATTTCTCGGTATTAACAAAAGTTGTAACCTCTTCCAGACTTGCATCAATAGGAAGTGCTCCTACCTCGGTTCTGTGGGTCATAATATCTGAGACGGTTTTATTATTAAATTCAAAAATATTATTGATCATTTCTTTTTCGGTTTCATGGATAGTTCCTTTTTCCTCCCCCACATCCACCATCATTCTGATTTCTTCTTCAGTAACCTGCTCATCTTCAGCATTGGGGTCAACACCAAACAGCCTTACGCAAAAATTTGTTGAAACAGTCAGAAACTTAACAAATGGCGAGGTTACAAGTGATAATAAATGAAGCGGCTTTGCCACAAATCTGGCAATAGGTTCGGCTTTTTTCATTGCAAGCCTTTTGGGAACCAGTTCTCCGAGAACCAGTGTAAAATATGATAATATGATTGTTATTACAAACATTGCTGCTGTTTTAAGCCATGTTTCAGGGATTGGAACTCCAATTTCCAGCAGATATTTAACCAGCGGTTCTGCAAAGGTTTCTGAAGCAAAGGCACTTGCTAAAAATCCTGCAAGAGTTATACCTATTTGAATAGTAGCGAGAAACCTGCTGGGCTCACTTAAAAGATTCATCAACAGTTTGGCCTTCTTATCCCCTTCTTCAGCCTGCAGCCTGATTTTATTATCATTTAATGATATAAGCGCAATCTCTGAAGCCGCAAAGAACGCATTTAATAATATGAGTACTAATAAAACAATAATTTCGGTAATCAATTTCTTTCATCCTCCATAAAAAATCATAAAAGAACAAAGGCGGTTAAGCCACATCCTATCCTGACAATAAAAAAAGACGCACAAAACCCAAGGTGCAGGCTCGCTATGGTCTTCTGTAATAGTATGTTTTCATTTTATTTTTTGTTTTAATTAATATCCATTTTTGTGTTTTGCAACAATTACCTGTATCATCAGGATTATTGTCCATATCTTTTTTATCCCCCTGTACTTTCTACTAAAATGCTTACAACATTATAGTTCTTCCTTTTTTCTTAATTTGCTCAAAAGTATTAAAACAAAGTTTCTTTATTAACTTTTTTCAAATGCTTTATTTTAATCTACTATAATTCTTGTAAAGTGTCAAATTGCATTCCAACTAAAAGTCAGCACATAATCTGGTAACATATGCCAATTAGAGTATTTGTTGTGTGCGCTCTCCTGATTTCATTCTATTGCAAAGCTATTCGATATATGTTAAGGCATGATTAAAACGGATTTTACAATATAGTCTCACACCTAAGTATTATATGTATGACTTCAAAATAATATTTTTTCTTGAATACATTTTACAAATGTTAAATTAATGAATCAAAAAATTCGTTATACCATATTGCATTTAGAAGAAATATTTAAATCCTCATACGCAAAAAGAGAGTGAAAACCGGTTTATGCGGCTTCACTCTCTTTTATCCATTACTATAGACCTGCTTCTTTTTTCAATATCTCTGCCACATCTGTTCTTTCCCATGTAAAGTCGGCATCATTTCTTCCGAAATGGCCGTATGCCGCAGTTTTCCTGAATATTGGCCTTCTTAAATCAAGAGTTTTGATTATTCCGGCAGGTCTTAAGTCAAAGTGTTTGTTTACCAGTTCAGAGATCTTTTCTTCGGGTATTGCTGCTGTACCAAAGGTATCCACCAAAACTGATACCGGCTTTGCAACACCTATTGCATATGCCAGCTGAACTTCACACTTCCTGGCAATACCTGCAGCAACTATATTTTTTGCAACATACCTTGCGGCATATGCTGCAGAACGGTCCACCTTGGTAGGATCTTTCCCGGAAAAAGCTCCGCCGCCATGTCTTGCATATCCGCCATAAGTATCAACAATTATTTTTCTTCCTGTAAGTCCTGAGTCACCCTGAGGACCTCCAACAACAAATCTTCCTGTAGGATTAATAAAGTACTTTGTATTTGCATCCAACAGATTGGCAGGTATGACAGGCTTAATTACAAACTGAAGCATGTCTCTCTCAATAGTTTCGTGGCTTACATCAGGACCGTGCTGAGTTGAAATAACTATTGTATCTACTCTTACAGGCCTATCCCCATCATACTCCACTGTAACCTGTGACTTTCCGTCAGGTCTGAGATAATCCAGCGTTCCGTCTTTTCTTACTTCACTGAGTCTTTTTGAAAGCTTGTGAGCAAGCGTGATCGGCATAGGCATCAACTCGGGTGTTTCATCACATGCAAAACCAAACATCATACCCTGGTCTCCAGCACCAATTGCCTGAATCTGTGCTTCACTCATTTCACCTGTTTTTGCTTCAAGTGCCTTGTCAACACCCATTGCTATATCAGCAGACTGCTCATCTATAGAAGTGAGAACTGAACATGTTTCACTATCAAAACCAAACTTTGCCCTATCATATCCTATTTCCTTGATTGTATTTCTCACAACCTTTGGAATATCTACATAGCATTGAGTTGAAATTTCACCCATTACCAATACCATACCGGTAGTTACAGCTGTTTCACAAGCAACTCTGGCCTGTGGGTCCAGTTCAAATATTGCGTCCAGTACTGCGTCAGATACCTGATCGCAGATTTTGTCAGGATGTCCTTCCGTTACTGATTCTGATGTGAATAATCTTTTTGACATTTTTAATACCTCCATTTTTAATATTTATCATGAGGTCAGTTTTTATCCCTAATTACATTGAATATGCGATCATAAAGCAATAAAAAAAACCTCTTAACGAGGTTTGTCATTTTAATCTTATTATAATGATCACCCCTCATCTTTCAGGCAGTTTGCCTGCAGGAATTGGCACCGTACATAATTTATGCTGGTTGCCGGGTTTCATAGGGCCGATTCCCTCCACCTCTCTTGATAAGGATAAAATATTGACTTTGAGATTATTTAACCATAAAAGAAACTACTAGTCAATAGACTGATCTATTTTTTTCATTATTTTTACTATTTTTTCCCATCTGTTTTTACCATAAATCTTTCTATGTTGACAATAAACCTTTCATGCCGGCCTTCACCAATTTTGTCCTTTTCATCAAACGCCTCAACATTAAAGACCAGACGTTTTCCATCCACTTCTATGAGTGTAGCCCTTGCAGTAATCATCATTCCCAATGGGGATGCTGCAATATGCTTAACATTTATCATGGTCCCCACTGAAGAGCTATCTGAAGGTATTACATTACTTATGGCATTTGTTGCTGCTTTTTCCATCAGTGCTATCATTGCAGGTGTTGCAAAAACCTCCAGCTCACCACTTCCCATTGACTTAGCTGTATTACTGCTATTAACAGCAACTAATTCTTCACCTGTCACCCCAACCTTTATCTCCATATGTTTCATCCTCCAATTATTATATGTATTCTTTTCATATAGTTACCTGCTATTACGTAGTTTAGCGTTTAACTAATAATAAATAATTATTTAGCAATACACTTACTTAATACTACCAATTATTTTACCAAATGAAAAGTAATATATTCCGTGTAATTTGCTACTTTTTATTTATTATATAGATTAAAAATTATATTAAGTTTTACTACAATAAAAATCAAGAAAAATATTCTACTATTCTAGTCAGTCCGGCTACCTGTTAAAAAATTCATAATAAAAAAGAGCCTTACTTATTTTAAAAGCAAGACTCCTTATATTACGTTTTTTAACTTTCCAATTGTGGTACTGCAGAACCTTCTTCAAGAACGGAAGCGCCGTCGAATATGGTTTCAAACTCTGCACCTTCAACCTTTTCTTTTTCAAGAAGTACTTCAGCAAGCTTGTTCAGCTTGTCAACATTGTCTGTCAGGAGTTGAAGTGTTTTTTCATATGCACTGTCAATAATATGTTTAACTTCATTATCGATAATAGCAGCAACTTCATCACTGTAGTCTCTGGAATGAGCCAGATCTCTACCTATGAACACTTCATCATTTTCATTTCCAAAAATCATATTACCCAGTTTATCACTCATACCGTACTTGGTAACCATGTTCTTGGCAATCTGGTTAACCTTCTTCAAATCACTGGAGGCACCGGTACTGACTTCATTAAGGATAATTTGTTCAGCAGCCCTACCACCCAAAGCAATAATAATCTCTTCTATCAATTGGGATTTGGTATGGTAGCTCTTGTCCTCCTGAGGTCTGCTTGCAGTATAACCACCCGCCATACCCGCCGGAATAATGGAAACTCTGTCAACCTTCTGGCTGGTAGATATAAGTTTTATAGCTATAGCATGACCTGCTTCATGGAAGGCAGTAACTTTCTTGTCCTTTTCACTCATAACGCGGCTCTTCTTTTCAGGGCCCATCATAACCTTGAAAGCAGCTTCCTTTATTTCTTCATTACCCAATTTCTTCTTATTGGCTCTTGCTGTAAGCAATGCTGCTTCATTCAACAGATTTTCCAGATCAGCACCGGTAAAGCCTGGTGTAATTCTTGCAAGATCATCCAATTTAACATCCTCAGCCAAAGGCTTTCCTCTGGAATGAACCTTTAATATCTGCTCTCTTCCCTTTATGTCAGGAAGGCCAACAACAACCCTTCTGTCAAAACGTCCCGGTCTTAACAACGCAGGATCAAGTATGTCAGGTCTGTTTGTGGCAGCCAGGATAATAACACCTTCATTGATACCGAAACCGTCCATCTCAACAAGCAACTGATTAAGAGTCTGTTCTCTTTCATCATGTCCTCCGCCCAGACCGGCTCCTCTATGTCTACCAACCGCATCTATTTCATCAATAAATACGATACATGGCGCATTTTTCTTAGCCTGTTCAAAAAGGTCACGTACACGGGAAGCACCGACACCAACAAACATTTCAACAAAGTCGGAACCGCTTATACTGAAGAATGGAACTCCAGCCTCGCCTGATACTGCCTTTGCCAGTAATGTTTTACCTGTACCGGGAGGTCCCACCAAAAGTACTCCCTTAGGTATTCTTGCACCCAGTTCAACGAACTTTTTAGGAGCCTTTAAGAACTCAACAATTTCGGCAAGCTCTTCTTTCTCCTCATCTGCTCCTGCTACATTATCAAATGTAACCTTCTTTTTATCATCAACAGTCATCTTGGCACGGCTCTTACCGAAAGACATTACTCTGTTGCCTCCTCCGCCACCCTGGGACTGCTGGATAAAGAAGAACCAAATTAATATAAGTATAATCACAAAACCTATTGTTGGCAGTATAGCCACCCACCATGGTGCTTGAGGCGGAGTTGTAACATTATATTTTTCAATGAGCTTTTCATCATAAGCTTTAGTAAATCTCTCAGATGCTGATGTTACATCAGGAGGTACGGTTACAATATATTTTGTTACTTTACTCTTTTCATCCAGAGGTTTCCTGAGCTCTACAGTTGCTGTGTCAGTCTGTAGACCTATACTCTTTACATTTCCTGCCTCCATCTGGGTTAATAATGCCGAATAATCCATCTTTGGCGGATTATCAGATGCGGTGTAGAATGTAATTATTACTAAAATTATTATAAAAATAATAATATAAAAACTGATACCCTTAAAATATTTCAAATATCTCCCTCCTTATGCTCACCAAGGTACCAAACTCTAGCCCATAGGTTGATACAACCAACCCCACCTACGTTCTTCCATTTATAATTTAATACCAATCTGCTACATGATTCAAACATCAAAATTAATTATAAAACCAGCTTTTTCCTGCTACTTTCGTACAGTATATATTATATTAGCATATACACATATAAAACACAACAAAGTCAATTGCCTGTTAATTTATTTTAATTATTTGGCATAAATGTCCTTTTTCAACACACACACCTCTGGAATATTTCTGTATTTCCCGGCATAATCCAGACCATATCCGATAACAAACTCGTCAGGAATTTCTATTCCCTTGTAGTCCACCTGCACATCCACCTTTCTTCTTGAAGGCTTATCCAATGCAGCACAGATTTTAACACTTAACGGCCCTCTGGTTTTAAGCAGTTCTACAAGATGATTCAAGGTAAGCCCTGTATCTATGATATCCTCAACTATCAATACATGTTTGCCTGATATATTAATATCAACATCCTTGATAATTTTTACAACTCCTGATGATTTTGAAGAATCCCCGTAACTGGATACTGACATGAAGTCAAGATCAACCGGTATGGTTATTTTCCTTGCCAGATCTGCCAGGAATATAAATCCACCCTTAAGGACACCGATTATAACCAATTCCTGGCCTTCATAGTCCTTTGAAATACGGCTGCCCAATTCTTCCACTTGTCTGTCGAGCTCCCCTTTTGAGATTAAAACGCGCTCAATTACATCCATTTAAAACTTATCCCCCTTGTTAAGTTTAGCATTTTTGATTAATCATTTGTATCATCATTTTGTGATAATTTTGCTAATCAAATTCAGCTATTATATATATGTTGTTATTACTGAATATCTACTTTTTAAAGTCGATTAATTCAGTTGTATAAAAGTAATCATCAATACAGATTTAGTATTATCAGTTACTTTATAATTATCACTTGTTTTATTTCCTATAATCCAAATAATCTCCTTATTTATTGCAATTAATGGAAGTTTATTTCGATCATTTTTAGGAATTTTGTTATCAATAAAGTACTCTTTCAGCTTTTTTGTACCATTTGACTTAAGCGGCTTGAAAATATCACCATCAAGTCTGTTTCTTACCACCAATTGCAAATCATTCTTTAATTTATATTTTTCCTGCAGTTTTTCAAAATCAAAAAAAGCAGTATCAGAACTTTTCCGGTCTTTAATAAATTCCTTGCATTCTTCAATGGTACCAAAATTTAGTACGTTAGTTTTTATTATACCATTTTTTATTTCAATGTCAGTATCACCGGTAACTTTCAGCCTATATTCAAACTTTTCGGCCGTCTCCTCACCCTGTTTCTTTATAATCAGTGAGTTATAGGATCTTTGAGCCATTAGCTCCAGCGGAAGATCCAGACGTGCACCTGTACGGCCATTTGCTATCAATTGCAAAAGCTTTTCAATGTGCACAAACTCCAACCCGGTTACACTTTTGCAGGCATCTGTAAACGCCATTCTCAGAACCCTGCTGCAAATGGCCTGATGCATTTTACAAAGCTGCTTCAAGTCCAGCTCTGCATAAGCTTTCCCTTTTTTTAACAACGCATTTTGATAGTATAATTCAGAATTATATCGTAAATAATCCTCGTCTGCTACTACAATTTTTGATAAACGTAATAAATTCTCAGTAATATCTGATCCTACGGCGCTATTAATTTGCGGAATGACCTGTAATCTGATACGGTTTCTGAAGTAATCGGTGTGAAGGTTTGAGCTGTCGGTAATGGCTTCAAGACCATTTTCCGTGACATAATGCTCAATTTGTACTCTATCGGCCTCCAACAAAGGTCTGATTATATTACCCCTTCTATATTCAATACCTTTCAGTCCTTCTGGCCCTGTCCCGCGAAAAATCCGCATAAGCAGGGTCTCAACCTGATCGTTCTTTGAATGGGCTACAGCAATTTTATCAGCTCCCGTTTCTTTTATGACTCTTTCAAATTCCTCATAGCGCGCGTCACGTCCTGCTTCTTCAAGAGAAATTTTCTCCGTTCTGGCTCTTTCAGCAATATCTATTCTTTTTACAACTGCCTCCAGACCAAGGGAAGCGCATAAAGCCTTGACGAAATTTTCATCCCGTAAAGCTTCTTCACCACGAAGCATGTGATTTATGTGGACAGGATAAAGTTTAAGGCAAAATACCTCAGATATGGAATACAGAATATGGAGAAGGCACACTGAGTCATATCCTCCCGATATTCCTACAACAATACCATCTCCATAATTAATAAGTTCATACTTTTTAATTGTATCTAAAACCTGTTGTTTCAGCATTTATAACCTTCCTGTGAGGGAGTCTGCAAGAAATAAACCGTTATGCACACATTTAATATATAATTATATCAATCTTCTCATACAAATTCGTTTACTGCCTGAATTTCTCCAGATTTGCAAACTTTGTGTACTGACCCAGCCATACAAGTTCAACTGTGCCGGTAGATCCACTTCTATGCTTTGCCAGAATAACTTCGGCTATATTTTTCTTCTCGGTATCAGGATTATAGTAGTCATCTCTATACAAAAACATAACTATATCGGCATCCTGCTCTATAGCTCCGGATTCTCTCAGGTCACTGAGAATAGGCCTGTGATCGGTTCTGGTCTCAGCAGCACGGCTCAGCTGTGAAAGACATATAACCGGAACATTTATCTCTTTTGCAAGTATCTTGAGAGAACGGGATATTTCTGAAATTTCCTGCTGTCTGTTCTCACTCTTCGATTTGCTGCCCTGCATGAGCTGCAGGTAATCTATTACTACCAGGCCTAAATTATGCTCAAGCTTAAGTCTTCTGCATTTTGCTCGAATTTCGGTTATCGATATACCCGGTGTATCATCAATAAAAATAGGTGCCTCCGAAAGAGGCCCCAATGCCCTTGCTACCTTCTGCCAGTCATTATCCTCAAGCTGCCCTGTCTTCATTCTGTTGCTGTCTACCATGGCTTCACTGCAGAGCATTCTGTTTACCAGCTGCTCTTTGGACATTTCCAGACTGAATAGAGCTACCGGCACCGAACTGTGAATAGCGGCATTTTGTGCCAGATTCAATGCAAAGGCAGTCTTTCCCATTGCAGGTCTGGCGGCTATCAGAACCAAATCCGAGTTATGCAGGCCAGAGGTCTTAAAATCAAGATCTACAAAACCTGTAGGTATACCTGTTATTTGTCCTTTGTTGTTATATAGTTCTTCAAGCTTGTTGAAGGTCTCAACCAGAACATCTTTAATGGGAACAAAGCCCTGAGAGCTTCTCTTCTGAAGAATATCAAATATGTTTTGTTCAGCTTTATCCAGTATGAAGGATACTTCCTCCGAGGCATTGAAGCCCAGATCAACTATATCCGAGGATGCTTTTATAAGCTTTCTCAACAAAGCCTTCTCTTCAACAATTTTTGCATAGTGTTTGACATTTGCTGTGGTGGGTACTTCTGTGGCAATATTGGTCAGGTACTCCAGACCTCCCACCAGCTCAAGCTTTCCATGCAGCTTTAATCTTTCGGATACAGTTATCAAATCTATTGGCTGTGCCTTATCAAACAACTCTATAATTACATCGTATATTTCCTTATGGTCCGGCCTATAGAAATCCTCCGGCTTAAGAACTTCCATGACAACTGGAATTACTTCCTTGTCAATCAGCATGGACCCGATAACTGATTGTTCAGCCTCTACGCTTTGAGGAGGAATTCTGCCAAGAGTTCCCAACTCCATATTAACCTCCATGAGCCGCATAGCGGCCATATAATTTCCATGCAATTTATATCTTTTAGAGGCTTTCTATCTTTACAGTAAACTTTGAGCTTATTTCAGGATACAGCTTTACTTCCACCTCAAAGGTTCCTACTGCCTTTATGGCATCAGGCATAACAAGCTTCTTTTTGTCTATATCAAACTTATGCTGAGTTTTCAAGGTCTCAGCAACATCCTTGCTTGTTATTGATCCGAAGAGCTTACCGCTCTCACCGGCTTTAACCTTCAAGGTTACTGTAATATTCTTCAATTTATTGGCCAGTTCCTTGGCCTGTGCTATTTCTTTTTCCTTTTTATGAGCTTCAGCTTCCTTTTTTGTCTTCATTATATTCATATTGGCCGCTGTAGCCTCAACTGCAAGCCCTTTTGGAAACAGGAAGTTTCTTGCATACCCATCGCTGGCTTCCACCATCTGTTCCTTTTTACCCAATCCTTTAACATCTTCTTTAAGTATAACCTTCATATAACCAACCTCCATGTCCCCGATGTGCCGAATGAAAATGTCCCATTGGACACACAAAAAGCATTTCCAATACTTTTTTGTGGGGTTATTTTTTTATTGCAACTGACAGCTATTCTTTATTCAAGCTGTCAATGTATTCATAAATTGCGGTTTTCAGACTTTCCTTGGCCTCCTGTATAGAAACATTTTCAATCTGTGCTCCTGCAACGGTCATATGGCCGCCTCCACCGAGTTTTTCAAGTATCATCTGAACATTTATCTCACCAAGTGATCTGCCGCTGATGATTACCTCGCCCTCATGATAACTGAGAACAAAGGCTGCAACCAGTCCCGAAAGACTCAACAGTTGATCTGCAGCCTGTGCCGCTATCAGTTGAGCATTTTTTATATTTGTAGGACAAGTAGATATAGCAATATTATCATACACTACTTCTGCATCTTTTACTATATTTGAAATCGTAATATATGTTTTTAAATCGTTCTGGAAGAGCTGTTTTACAGAAACGGTATCAACACCCTGCCTTCTGAGGTAAGATGCTGCTTCAAAGGTCCTGACACCGGTTTTGAATATGAAATTTTTGGTATCAACAACTATTCCGGCGTACAGAGCTTCAGTTTCAATACTTGTAAGCCTGATTTTATCTTCCAGATACTGCAGCAATTCTGTTACAAGCTCACAGGTGGAAGATGCATAGGTTTCCTGATAGGAAAGCACTGTATCCTGTATAAAGTCAGCTCCGCGTCTGTGATGATCTATTACAACTACCTGATCGGTCATTCTCAGTAATTCCGGAGTTTCAGTGAAGCTCGGTCTGTGAGTGTCAACGACTATCAACAGTGTTTTCTTGGTTATAATATCGAGCGCTTCATTTCTGCCCACAAAAACATTGCTGTATTCGGGCTCTTTGGCAAGCTTGTTCAATATTGAGTCAATATTTGCGTTGGAATGGTTAAGTACTATATTTACACGCTTGTCACGGCTCTTCACTATCCTGTATATACCTAACGCGGCTCCCAATGAATCTATATCGGCATTTTCATGTCCCATAATAAGGACTGACGGTGCCTGATCAATCAGGTTTCTAAGTGCATAAGCAATAACTCTTGCTTTAACTCTGGTACGCTTTTCAAGTTCCCTGTTGCGTCCTCCGAAGAATCTGAAATTGTCCCCATCCTTAATTACCACATGGTCTCCGCCCCGGCCCAATGCAATATCTATGCTTGCATAGGCATTCTGAAGATTTTCAGTGATTGTAGGTGCATTGATTCCCATACCTATACTCAGAGTTACAGGTATTTTATTCCCTACATTTATTTCTTTCACAGTTTCTAGAACTTCAAATTTCTTCTCTTCTAATTCTTTCATATACTTGAAGGCATAAATGCATAAGTATTTGTCTCTTTCAAATTTCTTCAGAATACCCCCTGTATGGCTTATCCAACTGGTAATCTTCTTATCAATTTCAGCCATCATCTGAGGTCTTTTGGAGTCCTCCATGCTCTGCATCAGATCGTCATAGTTGTCTATAACAATTACTCCTACAGTGTTCTTATTGTCCTCAAACTTCTGCTTTTCATTTACAAGCTCTGTATTGTCGACAAAGTAGAGCATAAGGATAACGCTCTCCTTATCATTATTGTCATCAATTTTTACAAGATTGCCCAAAACGGAATAGTACCGGTTGTTGACGGTTACATCTTTTGTAATGTTTATACTGTCGCCTTCCGTCAATAGAGGCCTTATTTCTGTAATAAGGTTTGCAACAGTCTTCTGAAGAAAATTATCATCTTCAAATATACCTTTGAAGGAGGAATTGTACCATACCGTTGTCCCGTCAAGTTCAGCAAGTACCAGCGGCAGTGGAAAATTAAGCAAGGTGTCCTTTGTGGCGCAATCAATATTAAAAGTAAGTGTTTCTATGTATTTTGTTATTTCCTTATTTCTTATATGATTGGACTTATAGTTGTAAATAACAAGAAAAATGAACAGCACATATCCAGGAATAGCTACCAATGGATTGAGTATGGTAATTATCACAATTAAAAATAAAATTACCCAAAGATAGAAACCAGCCTTTGGAATAAAAATTCGTGATAGTTTTTTGTTATCCATCTTACCTCCATATTTTTTCAGGCTCCCTGCTTTCTGCTTCTTGAGCTGTTAAGGTGCTTAGACAACTCGGACAGATCACCATAATACTTTTCAACATCATGGTTTTCAACAAGGCCAAGCCTTATCTTATTTTCAATCTTTGTTTCAATTGCTCTATAATTAATTCCGAACCTTTTCCCTAAAAGATAACAAATTAAAATTATATTGGCCAAAGTGTCGGACAGAGTTTCTGAAACCTCTTCCATGACTCCATTTACAAGAGCCTTGAATAAGTTGGCAACATCGGTCAGAAGCTCACTTTTCAGCCAGTCAATAATTTTAATATTTCTCGTAATATCAAGTTGATTATCAAATAAAGCCATAGCCAAACACCTCACAAGGTAAAAAATACCAATTTTGTATGTAAATTATACCACTTTTGAGGTTATTTGACTTCATTTCCCGTCAATAACATAGTTTCAATAGAAAATTTTCGGTTGTAAAAAATGGCGTCACGGACATCCATCTCCTCGTTGTATTTTACCCGTATAAGTCGGATATGAACCAATAAACTTATAAAATGAGGTTTTCCGCTTTACCATTGTCAGTGCATCATAAACATCCGGATCCTCGATATGTCCGTCGATATCGACAAAAAATATATATTGTCCCAACGCATTTTTTGATGGACGGGACTCAATTCTTGTCATGTTAATATCCCATAAGCTAAAAATATCCAATATCCTGTAAAGGCTTCCAGGCTTATTATCAGTAGAAAATACAATGGAAGTCTTGTCAGAACCTGTCCTGGACTTTAATGCTTTTGATATTATAACAAATCTGGTACGGTTATTTTCAACATCCTGGACATTTTTCTGCAATATCTCAAGACCATAGAGTCCAGCAGCTATTTTTGAAGTAATGGCAGCAGAAGTCCCGTCTCCGTCCGCCACTCTCTGAGCAGCCTTAGAGGTACTGTTTTCCTCCAGCTGAACAGCCTGGGGAAAATTTGTATTGAGATAATTTCTGCATTGTCCAAGGGGCTGCGGGTGTGACATTATTACCTTAATATCCTTTTGAGAAGTACCTGGCTTTACAACAAGATTGAGGTTAACAGGTATTATAAACTCATCTGCAATAAACATGTCCTCTTCTTTTGCCAAAACATCCAGAGTAACATTTATGGCACCCTCGAGAGAATTTTCCATGGGAACTATTGCCTCGTCAACGTCACTGTTTTTCAAGGCGTAAAGAACATCCCTGATTGATGAATATTCCTTTAATATATATGATTTATTATGCTCTTCCTTATACGCTTCAACTGCCTCATGTGAGAAGGTACCGTTGGGACCTAAATAACCTATACTTTTATTCATGTAAAACAATATCCATCCTTTACTTCAACTGCTTTTAAATTTATAGCAGAATTTGCAGCCTGTACTGCCATATACAATAAAAACTCTTTTCCGACAGTACGGAGACTAAAATAATATAAACATTCTTCCAATCAAATACGCCTCGGCGTATTTGTGCGCCTATTTCGTATCAAGCAAAGTGAGATAATCTACCACTACGAAATTGTGCGCCTCCGCCGGAGGCTATATCATCAGGACAGAGATACTCGCCACTTATGCAAATTGGTTCACTTACCGCCTTCAGAGGCAGAAGTCATTTCCCCTGATGATATAATATCACCCTTTGTCTATTTTTCCAACTGTATTAGGTTAAGAAAATTCGCGATATTAATTTTTTTTAGTTTTTGTTTCTGTTTCAGAAGGCAAATTTTCACGTTGGACAGAGTAAATTAATAAAACTTATGCTGAAAATTATTTAATCTTACCTAAACGTTGATTTATTTGTTTTTATATGTCAAAATAATAAAGAACAGATGTTTGTTTAGCAATCAATATTATCGGTATAGTGCCTCGATCAGCAAGCAACTCTTAGAGTTAAAATACCCGGCAGGTTATAGGAGGAAAGATATGAGTTTCAACGGATTTACGGTAGATGCACCCAGATTTCTCTTTGAAAATAGAATGAATAACAGCAAGGAGTGGTACGACAGTCATAAGGCTGACTATAAAAAGTATGTGTATAATCCATTTGTCGATCTGATTAACGAGCTTGGCCCTACCATGCTCAGCATTGACAGCCAGCTTATAACAGTGCCGTCAAAGCTCATATCACGAGTTCGCCGTGATACCCGTTTTACCAAAGACAAGACTTTGTACAGAGACAATGTCTGGCTGGTGTTCCTGAGAGACAAAACACAAATGTCTACTGCCCCCTGCTTCTGGTTTGGGATAAATCAAAAGGGGTCCAGCTATGGAATAGGATATTATGGAGCTGAACCTGCCTCAATGACACATATGCGTGATATGGTAATTAACAGGCATCCCGCTTTTGTTCTTGCGCAGAAATACTATGAAGGGCAGAAAACCTTTGCCCTTGGCGGGGAAATGTACAAACGCACCAAATTCCCCGACCAGCCGGAAAACTTGAGAACGTGGCTGGACAGAAAAAATATCTATTTTGAAACTGAACAGAATAACTTTGAGCTGGCTTTTTCAAAAGAACTTCCCGAAGTATTGAAAAAAGGCTTTAAGGAACTAAAGCCAATATATGATTTTCTTTGTATGGTTGAAGCGCGTATATAGTTTGATGACAGGCAAAAAACGGTGAACTGCCAATTCAGCTCACCGTTTTTTTATAGATAATGCTTTTACAGGATTGTCCAATGTAAAACTATTTATGCTATGGCTTGATATCCCGGCCTTCAGCATTTTGTCAATAAATTCATTAAGTATATAATCCAGACCAATAGCTCCTCCATAGCTTGACAGCCGTTGATTGGTAGTATCAAGGCCCAGAAGAATCTGCGATGCATAGCCTGAATCAATAAGCCCCATAAGTAACTCTATTTCCTTTTCATCACTATGATATTTGAATCTGCCTATTGTGTCATATTCAAGATATACTCCTGCCCGGACAATCTCAATATGAAATGCAGGATCATAAAACGCCCTGTCCAGATGGCATAATATAATATTGGAAGCAGGTACTCTCAGGCTTGTCAGGAAATGTACAACACTAATAGCATCCTTCCGGTTGTCCAAATGACACATTATAGGTGCTCCGGTTTGAATAGAAGCTTCTGCGGCGGCTGTAAACAACTTTTTATATTTCTCATCAACACCGTTACCTTCAACAGCAGTTTTAATAATTCCTGCCCGCGCTCCTATTCTCAACAAAGGCTGCTCATTATCACCGTCAATATACATTCCGTACAATATCTCATCCATGAACAGCCGTGACAATTCATCGGTTTTTTTCTTAAAGAGCCAGTGGTTCTCATTATAGAACATCCGCTTATGAAACCCTGTTGATGCAATTATATTAACACCTGATTTCCTTGAAGCCTGCACCAGATAGTCAGCCATTCTGCCGCAGCCCACAGGCTGGGCATCCACCAGACTTTTCCCCCCTGCAGTTCTGTATAGAAGAAGCTCCCGTGTTGACTTATCCAGGTCATCCATATATAGCGCCTGATTGATATTATAGGATTTGCCTTTTCGTATGAACAAATGCTCATGACATTGGGAGTAGCCCAATTCCTTCTCATTAATATCTCCTAATACTGTTTGAAGCATAGAATCATTCCCTAGCAAGCTTTATTCTTTTAATAAATTCTTCAGCAGTTCTGGTTATCAGCTCAAAATCACCTGCTTTAGCTCCGGCTGTGAGGCTTCCTCCTGCTCCAACAGCAACCGCACCGGCCTTTATCCATTCAGCCACATTGTCAGCACTTACTCCACCGGTTGGCATAAGCTGAGCCTGAGGCAGCGGTCCTTTTATGGCTTTGATTATCTTAGGTCCGAACAACTCACCGGGGAACACCTTGACAATTTCGGCACCTGCCTCCATACATTGTACGGTTTCCTTTATTGTCATCGCTCCGGGAATATACGCTATATTATACCTTCCGCATAATTTTGCAGTCTCAGAATCGAAGCAGGGGCTTACAATGTACTGTGCACCCGACAATATGGCTATTCTGGCAGTCTCTGAATCCAGTACTGTTCCTGCACCGATAAGTACCTTTTCGGCATCATATATGCCTGTCAATTCCCTGATTATATTTTCAGCACCCGGTACTGTAAAAGTTATTTCAATAGAAGTTACTCCACCCTTAACACAGGCTTCAATTATTTTAGAAGCCTCCCGGGCACTTTCAGCCCTTATGACGGCTACAAGCCCTGCCTCTTTTATTTTTTTTATAATTTCACTTTTTGTTTTCATGCTATCCTCCACAGATTACTTGAATCTTTCAAGCCACCAGCATGTGATGCGCTTTAAGCGGCTTTAAAGTTAACTATCTCCGTATATAACTGCCGTTTACAACAAAGCGGCAGTCCTTTCCAGCTAAGACATCTATCACGTTCTGCGCCGACATTAACGCCATTTTTTCAACTGCCTCATTGGTATGTGCACCTGCATGTGGTGTTGCTATTACGTTATTAAATTCAAACAGAGGTGATATGCCCGGAGGCTCCTTTTCAAATGCATCCAGCCCGATGCCGCCGATTTTTCCAGCTTTCAATCCGTCATATGCAGCCTGTTCATTTATCAGACCGCCTCTTGAAGTATTTATAATAACAACGCCGTCCTTCATTTGGCTTATGGCATTTTCATCGATAATATTAAGAGTACTTTCAGTTATTGGAAGATGAAGAGAAATGAAATCAGATTGGCTTATTACCTCTTGCAGGGTACAATTCTTAATATTATGCTCGTTTGCAAATGTTTCATCAAAATAAGGATCATAGGCCAGGATATTCATTGAAAACCCTCCGGCACGAAGTGCCACTGCTTTTCCTATAGCTCCCAGTCCCAGAATCCCCATTGTCTTTTTGAATATTTCCTTTCCTGAAGTCCTGGGCCATTTTTCTGTTTTAACCTGGGAATCAAGAAAGGTTATTTTTCTGGCTGCAGCTATCATAAGCCCAATTGCCATATCTGCAACAGATTCGGAGTTTGCACCCGGTGTGTTTGTAACCAGGATTCCCCTCTCCCCTGCAGCCTTTATATCGACTCTCTCAAAACCCACTCCATACCTGGAAATAACTTTTAAAGTATCGGGGGCTTTTTTTATTACATCTTCAGTAATATAGTCAAGCCCTGCAATATACCCGTCAACTCCCTCAAGCAAGGGTATCAGCTCTTTTTCTGTTAACGGATGCTCATAGGGATTGAATACGACTTCATCTGCAAAATCTTCAATAAGCCTGACGGCTTCAGAATTTTTGTTATTTTTTAATGAAGTCGGTGTAACCAATATCTTCATAAAACTCACCCTTTTCAAATTCAATTAGTAAATCAGTCCCATTTTGGATTGTCACGGACTACAGGTATGCCATTCTCTTCAACGACTATCTTTCTGTAGCCTTTTGTCTCAATGGTTTTATAGTCATGTCCGGAGTCTGCTCTGAAGGTAAAGAAGGTAATGAAAGGTTCCTTTCCTGTATTAATGCTTCTATGTGCATACCTCTGCGGTACGTAAATAGCCTTTCCCGGAGTCAGTTCCTCCAGCTTCCAGTCTCCTTCGGGATTTTCCAGAAGCATGCAGCCCTGTCCGCATAAACAATAATATACCTCGGCTGTTTCAAGAATACTGTGGAAATGCCCTTTGGTCATATAATATTCATTACCTATCTTTCCAGGGTAGGTAATGCTTGTACCAAAAGCCAGATCTCCTGAATTTTCAGGAGCTCCCAGCTCATAAAACTCATATATTACAGGGTCATCTTTCTCCAAAACAGCTTTACATGCCTCTGTATCAGAGAACATGTTTTTCATCTGAGACAGCTTCCTTTTTGTAGAGTTTTTGGTACCGGACAGCCCGTTAATCAAATCAAAATCAACAGTAAATGCCTTATCCCAGTTTGCCGCAATGTCATCCATATATATCACCTCACCTTAAAGTGTTTGCGATTTTTTCCAGTCTGTGGAGTTTTTCGCCTTTTATATCAACATGGAATACCTCTGATATAACCTGAGTCCAGCCATGTATGAAATAGATCCAACCGTCTTCAATAAATAATTTGCGCTTTTCCTTCTGTTCCTGGGCTTGAACCATAAATTTCAAGTCACCGCGGTAATTGAGCTCCCATACAAGGCCGTTGTCAGGGAACAGACAGTTATCGGTAAGAGGTGAACCTGGTCTGTCCTTGCCCAGGCCTGTTGCATTTATTATCAAGGAATATGGTTTCATATTTTTCATAACTTCATCGTTATCTTTTGCTTCGGGACATAAATAGTACTCCATTTTAACCCCTGAATGCATGCCATCCAGTTTGGCCTTTGCAGAGTCCAGCCTCTCCTGGCTTCTGTTGGTGATTATTATTTTGGAAGGAATGTTATCCCCGTGTTCCTTTTTCATAAGATAGGAGCTTATAGCCAGAGCACTTCCGCCTGCTCCCATTATCAATACCTCTCCGCCGTGCTCCTTCCAGAAGTTTTCCGGAATAAAGTTCTCCATGGCTAAACCGCTGGAAATGGGGTCCTTTGCGTAACCTTCCAGTTTTCCGTTTTTTTTGGAGATGGAGGACAGTTCTTCGAACATTTCTGCGTATGTATCAAGAAATTCGAAGCTTCCTTTTGACGCATTATATAAATCAATTTTATGGGTGGTAACCAGCGCTCCAAGAGATAATTTATCGTTTTTGATAAACTCCACCGTATCACGGTATTTTTGCGGATCTGCATGAATTCCAATATCTATTCCTTTTATTGCTGCATCCTTCAAACCAAGTTCCTGGGCCCACAAAGGGAATACTTTCATAATAGATGATTTGGTTGTCGTAACACCTATAAAGTACATTGTAGGCTGCGTTGCGTTGGTAAATTCCATATAAATCACCTTCCTGTCTAATAATTTTATATATAAATTGTTTTGTTATATATCAAGCGGATTTGTAAAATTCCTGCGCCGCCGCTTCCATCAGCAGAAAGAAGGACTGGCCTTCTGCTGCTATACCGGGCCTGTCAAAGAAAGGTGCTCCACAGACTCCCTGAACAAATCCGCTGTCATCCACCTTGGCATAAGCAGCCTTTTTCATGGTTTCTGCAAAGGTCAGGTATGAATCGCTGAGCCAGCCTGCCTTTATTCCCCTGTATATGGTATAAGCCAGCATCTGAGATAAATTGGTTTCAATAAAGGAATTCGTATTGTCCAGAACATCATGAAAAAGTCCGTCTGTTCTCATATAACTCAAGCAGGAGTCCAATACTGTCCTGACAAAGTTTATCAGTTCATCTCTTTCGGTTTTCATTTCGTAAGGAAGTGTGGAAATAACTCTTGCAATTCCGGCCATGGCCCATCCGTTCCCTACTCCCCAGAAATCTTTTCTGGCAAAGTCGTTTTTGCTCTCATCCCATATATGTGAAAACAACTTTTTTTCAGGATTAAAAAGGAGGGAGATATAGCCTTTTATTTGCTTTAATGCCTCGGTATGACAGCCTGCGGCAGATAGGAAAGGCGGAGACATATAAAAGGAATCGACCCACATCTGTGGTTTTTCTATGACGTGATATATTATTCCGTCTCTGTTCCGCGGAGCCTTCTCCAACAACCAGCTTAGCAGTTTTTGTGCTGCTGAGCCCAGTTCGGGGTCCTTGGTCACTTCTGAAGCGTAGAGCACCGCTTCACCGATTCCGGCAGGGTCTGTAACTACCGATATATTTCCCACTGCAGCCAGCCTGCCGTCTGCAAGCTGATTAAGTATTGCTGCTTTTGACATCTGAATCACCAGCTCTTTTTCTCCCATTTCAAGAAAGGCCTGTGCTGCCACTCCCTGTTCCCAGGAATACCTTTGCATACTCAATAGTGCCTGTTTTACCTTTTCAGTTACTGCATTATTTTCCATATGGTCACCTTCATTCAAGCATTGCTTTAGCTATTAATTTTTGGCTTTCTAACGAATTGGAATTTTTCTGTGTATCCAGCAAAGCTCTCATATCTATTTTGTCTACTATATTTTCAAACACTTTCAAAGTTCTGAAACAATGGCTGCAGGCATCTACAGGATCTACTTTTCTTCCGTCAAATTCCTGTGATATCCATCCGTCGTAATTCAGCTTTTTGAGGTAATAAATAAATTCGAGTGTTTCTATGTGATGTACAGATGCAAAAATCATATCTTCATCGGTACTCCCGTAATTATCGTTGATATGAACTCCAAAAAGTTTATTGGCATTCATTGATTTAACTACAGCTTCCCCTGGATTTTCCCTTGCCAGGAGTGCGTGCCCGAAATCTAGATTTACACCAACATTCTCAGCATTGATGAGCTTTGAAAACATCAGTACTGTACTGGTGCTATCCAGTAAAATGTGGCTTCTGGGTTCTCTGGCCTTATATTCAATCGCTATCCTGTAATTTTTATCGTAATGAGCAACTTCTTTTATTCCTTCCATTTCATACTGCCATATGTCTTCATAATTATTTTGGAACGGATAATCAAACCCATCCTGTCCCGGCCATAAACACATTTGACCGGCACCCAGTTCCTTACCCAGATCCACTGCCGTTTTAGAAAAATCTACTGCTCTTTTGCGGGCTGCAGGATCTCCCGAGGTAAAAGCACCTTTTTGAAAATCTTCACCATCCCAGACATTGGGATTTACCGACATAACCTGAATATTTTTATCTTCGCAGAACTTCTTTACCTCTTTGCAATTCTTTTCATTAACATGTGTGGGATAAACCAGTTCAACTCCGTTCAAGCCTTCAACTTCTGCAGCTTTCTCAAGCTTTTGCAATGCAGCATCCTTTGAAGCATCATAATTATATGCTGAATCCATTACCCATAAGCCTATTGATAATCTATTGAACAAATCTGCTCCTCCTCTATTTTTATTGGCACAGCTATGCTTATTGGTACAGCTATGTTTATTTGTACAGACCAATGTATGCACTAACCTTTAACCGCAGCAGCTGAAAGACCGCTTATCAGGCTCCTTGAGAAGGCTGAAAACAGCAGCAGTATGGGAAGTGTTGTCAGAGACAGGCCCAGCACCTGAGCCGCGGTATCATTTCTAAAGGTTGTGGAAAGCTGACGGATTCCAAGCGGAATGGTATACAGACTTTCATTGCTTACAACCACCAGAGGAGTCAATAAATTGTTCCAGGACCATAAGAACGCTAACAGTGCAAGTGTCATGCACGCGGCTCTCATAAACGGCAGTGCTATTTTCACAAACAGTGTAAATTCATTACAGCCGTCGATTCTGGCACTTTCCATTACTTCATCTGGAATTGCAGAGCTTGCAAACTGTGTCATCCAGAACACACCGAATGCGCTTGCTGCCGGCGGAATAATCAACGGGAGAAGAGAATTTCTCCAGCCTATGGCCTGCATTTCTATAACAAATGCAACAAGACCCAATTGCATTGGAATCATCATGGTAATCATAATTGATGAAAAAAATGTTTTCTTGAACAGAAATTTATATTTTGCAAAAGCAAAACCTGCCATGGCACAGACAATAACCGTTAACACTGCCGAGCCACCTGCAACAATAACTGAGTTCTTATAGAAGGCCAGTATATCTATTGAAAAAAGCGTTTTGATATTTTCACCTAAATAATTGCCCGGAAGAAATTTCATTCCCGTAAAGAGGTCATTTGTATAGTAGGTTCCCATTATTAACATTGTATAAAAAGGCAGTATGGCTACAATGGAGATAAACAATATTAATATAAATCCGATTATATTAAGTCCCTTTTTCTTGAACATCAGTCGTCACCTCTCTTCATAATATAGTTGGCAATAAGCGTCAGAACTCCTATAAATACGAATAATCCATATGCTATTGAGGAACCGTAGCCAAAATTCATAACCGTACCAAAGGCAGTATCATACAACAGCCAAACTCCGGTAAGACAGGCATTATCCGGTCCTCCCACCAAGGGCTGTCCCTGTGAGGTAAACATCATAAAGGGTTCCTCGAAAATCTGGAAGCACCCGATCATTGTAGTAAGAACTACAAATATAAAAACCGGTTTAAGCAGAGGCACCGTAATTTTGAAAAACTTTTGCACAGGGTTGGCACCATCGATATCACCGGCCTCATAAAGCTCGGGATTAATGTTTGTTATTCCTGCTAAAAACAGAATGGAAGTATATCCGTAATATCTCCATATTGTGATCATACTGATCATTATTCTTGACGGCCAGGGTTCTCCAAGCCAGTTAATATTCTCTTTTATAAATCCCAAACCCGACAACATTGCATTTATATTTCCGAACTGGTAATCAAACAGAATACCGAATATTAAACCCAGTGCTACCGGCGTTGTAAGGTAGGGTAAAAAATTAAATAATCTGAAGGTATCTTTTCCCAACATACTCTTACTGCTTAACATCGCTGCTACAATCATTCCGAGAAAAATCTGCACCGGAATAATCATAAGCATAAACAGAAGAGTATTTCCTAAAGCGCTGTAAAAACGTTCATCTTTTATTAAGTTTACATAATTCTGAATTCCTACAAAAATCTTTTTATCAAATCCATTCCAGTCTGTAAGACTTATATAAAAAGTAAACAGTATCGGAAATATGGTAAAAGCAATCCAAATTAAAAAATATGGAGATATAAAAATGTAGGGTGCTATCTTTATACCTAAATTAATCTTATTTGATGAAATTCCTTTACCTGATTGTCCGGCTTTGTAAGTTAAATTCTTAACCAATCATCTCACCTTCACTTTTAAAAGTATTGTAAATATATAGAATGTACGAATGGCAGGATATTTGATGAGAAAAGATACTGCGGAAAACAGTATCTTTTCTCACATTTAATTACTGCTGCAAGTCGGGAAATTTTTTAACCACATCTGCCTTAAGCTTGGATAAGCCTTCGTCAGCTGAGAGTCCCTGGTCCATAGCTCTAAGTACGGTTACTATTGAATCGTATATTGCTGCGTCATATTCTGTCATAGGCCGTGTCTGTGTATTCGGATTCTTGGCAATTTCCATGTATTTTTGAATTACGTTTTGACCGCCAAAGTATGGATCTTTATTTGCATCATTTGTATAAAGGTCTGTATCATAGGCCTTTGAATAAAGTGTTGGAGTTCCCTGTGTTCTGAAGAAACCTTCCGAGCCTTCTTTAGACATTGTAAACCATTTAATATAGGCCCATGCCAGTTCCTTGTTTTTACTTTCCTTTGGAATGCCGTAAGCTGTACCACCCCAGCTGTAACCACCGTTTGGCGGTGTTATAAGACCGTATTTGCCGTTTGCATTCTTATCATTGGACTTCATTACAAATGGAACGAACCAGGTCGGAGCAGCATAGAACACTACAGTATTTGAAGCAAAAGAAGAATTCCATGCAGGAGTCCACATTACGTATTTACCCAATGCCTTATCCTTAACCAGTTGTTCGATATATTTCAATGTAGGGAGTACTGTTGTGTCAAGGTTCAATTTCTTATCCTTTACCCAGGGTTCTTTTGTATATGAACCAATCAAAGCATAGTATGCATCATCCGAACCAGCAAAGAGGAAGTTCTTTCCTCCGCTTTTTTCTGCTATTTCCTTACCCTTTTGCACATATACATCCCAGTTTGTAAGCATTTTTTCCAGCTCAGCAGGATCATCTGTACCGAAGTATTTCTTAGCCAGGTCACGGTTATAGGCATAGCCGCCTACGCAGTTATCAATCTGCACGCAGACTATGTCACCCTTTTTGTTCTGTGAAATCGGAATTGCAAATGGAACTAAATCATCCCTATTCAGATTATATGGTGC
>JAQSXC010000259.1 GCA_029266335.1 Eubacterium sp.
GGTTTGTGCGTCAACTGAATTTGCAAATGTTTGCATTGGTTGGAATTATCTATTTATTCATTTTTTCTTTTATTCCTATGATAGGCATAATTATTGCGTTCAAAGATTACAGCATCACCAGCGGGTTTACCGGCTTTTTTACCAGCAATTGGGTAGGCCTGAAGTACTTTAAAGAATTTGTAACTGATTACCGCTTCGGAGAATTGGTACGTAATACATTGGTAATTAGCACCCTGAAAATGATTTTTGCTTTCCCTGTTCCGATTTTGCTGGCATTAATGATTTCCGAAGCTGGAAACAAAGGGTTCAAACGGGTTATCCAAACTGCCAGTTACTTACCGAATTTTATCTCCTGGGTTTTAGTTTACGGAATAAGCACAGCCCTATTTTCTGAAAGCTCCGGCGTAATAAATCAACTTTTGATATCTTTAGGCTTTATAGATAAAGGAATCCCATTTCTGACTTCGCCTGGAAATTTTTGGGGCATGTCTTTGGCACTGTCAGTTTGGAAAAGCTCCGGCTGGTGGGCAATAATTTTTCTGGCGGCTATTTCAGGAATAGACAGCAGTCTCCACGAGGCAGCCATGTGCGATGGGGCGGGACGTCTGAAACGTATCTGGCACATTACCTTACCCGGAATAAAACCGGCAGTTATCACGGTTCTGATTTTATCCGTCGGAAGCTTTTTAGGAGGGGGCATGGTGGGCTCAAACTTTGAACAGAGTATTTTAATGGGTAACAATGTAAACAACTCAACCTCTGAAATTATTCAAACCTATGCATTTAAAATGGGTATGGCACAAGGGCGTTTTTCATATGCGACAGCTGTTGATTTAATTCAATCTGTGATTTCAATAATATTAATTATAGTAAGTAACAGGATTGCAAAAAAAGTAAGTGACGAAGGCTTGTTCTAAGGGAGGAAAATATGAGAAGAACCAGAGAAGACAAAATAGTTGATATAGCCAATTACGCGCTGCTGTTTATTATAGGCATTGTTACATTATATCCTTTTTATTACACTGTGATATGTTCTTTTAATGATGGAATGGACTTATTAAAGGGTGGAGTATATTTTTGGCCAAGGAAATTTACTGTTGATTCCTACAAAGTATTCCTGGGTGATAAGAGCTGGCAAACCGCATTTTTTATTTCCACAGCCCGCACTGTTGTCGGTACAGTTTTTTCAGTAATTTTGACATGTGTTTTCAGTTATGGATTATCACGAAAAGAGTTAATGTTTAGAAAGTTCTATACATTTTTGGTTGTTTTTACAATGTACTTTTCGGGAGGATTAATTCCATATTATGTTTTATTGCGTAATTTACACCTGCTAAATTCCTTTTGGGTTTATGTAATACCGGGAATGGTAAGCTCCTTTTTTACAATAACGGGAATCAATTTTTTTAGGTCCATTCCTGAATCAATGATTGAAGCTGCCAGAATTGATGGTGCGGGTGAACTTCAGATATTCTGGAAAGTATGTATGCCGGTGTCTTTGCCCTTTATTGCAACATTATCCCTGTTTGTGGCTGTTGGCCAATGGAACAGCTGGCTGGATGCAGCATATTTTGTACGTGATGAAAATCTTAAAACCATGTCCTTTAAGATGATGACCACTATAAATAAAATAATGGCCAGTTCATCAAACGTAAATACAGCGGGACAGATTTCAGCATCTAACAGGTCCACCGGTTTTACTGTTCAGGCAACTGCCATGGTTATTTCCATGCTGCCGATAATGTGTGTCTATCCGTTTTTACAGAAATACTTTGTTCAGGGCCTTATGCTGGGGTCGGTTAAGGAGTAAATGCAAGAAAGTATCAAAGGTATTTATCCATGCAGGCTGTTTCATAAAGCCAATTGCTTTTAGGCCATAGTAATTGACTGAAAAAATCTTCCAATGTATTTTTCACATGAAATTGCCGCAGGATATTATATGATTCAGCTTAGAAACCTAAGCAATAATTTACAGGAGGAGAATAAAATGAAAAATGCAAAAAGATTTTTAGCTGCAGCTCTTGCAGCTACGTTAGTTCTCTCTATGTCTGCCTGTGGCAGTAAGACGGACTCCCAGAAATCAGAAGAAAAAGACACCACAAAAGCTACAGGTGAAGCGACTACAAGTGAACGTGCAAAACTGACTATGTTTGTTGACGAGGCATGGTGGCCGTATGATAGCTGGAATGGAGCCATACCGGAAGAATTTAACAAGCGGGCAAACGTTGATATTCAGGTGACACGTGCAGCAGACGACAAACAACTTCCCATGCTGGTTGCGTCAGGGGACTTGCCTGACCTGATAGATTCATATCGTTACCAGTATCTGGCTAACGATAAAACTTGTATTCCATTTGATACGCTTCAATCACAGTATCCGGATGTAAAATTTCCAGTACATTCAGTCCTTCAGTTTGTTAATAAGGCCTCTGACGGACATTACTACTCAATTGGCTGTGGCTACTCTCCCAACTCCGAATATAAAAAATATGATAAAATTCTTACAGAGGGCCCAGGCTTCTTTTATCGCGAAGATATTGCAAAAGAATTGGGACTAAATTTTAATAGTTTAGCTGATCTGGATACTGCATTTGCAAAAGTAAAGACAGCACATCCCGAAATGTCTCCGGTAGCTTTTAACTATATTCATGGGTTTGGATGGCTCAGACAAATGATGGGTGTTCCAACCAGCAACTACTACAACGAGGATGGGAACCTGGTTTGGTATATCAGGGCAAAAAATCAGCTGGAATACTACAAGAAAGTTAATGAATGGTATAGACTTGGGTACATAAGTGCTGACAACTTTGCATTCCAGACTGAGGACGATACCCAGAAAATGGCGGTTTCAGGCAAGGCATTTGCTGTGTTTAGCTATGATAACCATGCTGATAATTACAACACTGCTGTAAAAGCCAATGGCGGCGACTTTAATTTTAAACTTGTAACTGACGTTATCAGTGATAAGGCTCAAAAGTATGACAGTTTTGCAGGCGGACGCGGATTGTACATTACAAAAAATAGCAAGAATGCAGAGGCTGCTTACAAGACAGTTGCTTATGCTTATGGCGATGAAGGAATGAAACTCTTAATGTGGGGTATTGAAGGTGAAGACTATACATTAGATAGCAAGGGGTATCCTACATTTAAATATGATTTTCAGGGTGACAATAGCGTACTTCAGCCACGTGGACTTAAATACTGGGGATGGCTGGTGCATAATGCAATTGTAACAGGTATTGCAGATGCAAATTCAAATTCACAAACTGCGCAGGCACGTGTTTCAATAACAAAATATGTTAAACATGATCCTGTAATTGGTATGATTCGTTTTGCAACCGATTCCGAAGAATCAGTTATAAATAACAAACTTATAGAAATGATTAAAGCCGAGGAAGCCAGAATATTAATGGCAGATTCAGAGCAGGCTTGTGAAGCAGCTTATAATGATATGATTAAAAAAGCCGATTCTATCGGTATGGCGAAACTTGAGAAATACGGTAATGAGACTTATACTAAACTAAAGCCTGAATATGAAAAAATTGCAGATAATGCAGAATAAAAATCAACTTGTACCAGGCAGAGATTGATCAAAATTATATTTTAACCGCTTATCCCAATTGGCTAATTTGATAGCAATTGGGATAAGCGGTCTTAAAATGGATACTCGGAAGGAGAATATCTGAAGTGAACAAAACAGACTACTTAACAAAAATTGATCAGGTTATTGCACACGGAAAATTCAAAGATAACTGGGACTCCTTATCTCAGTACAAGGTACCTGATTGGTATAAAAATAAAAAATTCGGAATTTTTATCCATTGGGGAATATACTCGGTGCCTGCATTTGGAAGTGAATGGTATTCGCGGAACATGTATATTCAGGGTAGCCCCGAGTATGAGCATCACATTAAAACTTACGGCCCTCATAAGGATTTTGGTTACAAGGATTTTATTCCGATGTTCAGAGCCGAGAAGTTTGATCCCGAGGTATGGGCTGATTTGTTTGAAGAGTCAGGGGCAAAATATGTTGTTCCTGTTGCAGAACACCATGACGGTTTTCAGATGTATCGCAGTGAAATATCCAAATGGAACGCATATGAGATGGGGCCAAAGCGGGATGTACTCGGAGAATTGACTGAAGCCTTTGAAAACCGCGGTATAGTAAGCGGTGCTTCTTCACACCGCGTGGAACATTGGTTTTTTATGGGGCATGGAAAAGAGTTTGAAAGTGATATAAAAGAACCTTTGTCCTGTGGTGATTTTTACTGGCCTTCAATGGCAGAACCTCACCATCAGGATTTATTCAGTACACCTGAACCTACTTCTGAATATCTTGAAGATTGGTTGGTACGTACCTGTGAATTAGTAGACCACTTCAGACCAAAGCTCATCTATTTCGACTGGTGGATTCATCATAGTGCTGTTAAGCCCTATCTTAAAAAATTTGCGGCATATTATTATAATCGTGCCGATGAATGGGGAGAAGAAGTAGTAATAAATTATAAGCACGATGCCTTCCAATTCGGTTGTGCCGTACCGGATATAGAACGCGGGCAGTTTTCTGATATCAAATCTTTTTTTTGGCAGACTGATACTGCTGTGGCTAAAAACTCCTGGTGTTACACAGAAAATAATACTTACAAGAAAGCAAAGGATATTATTTGCGACTTGGTTGATATTGTAAGCAAAAATGGTACCCTACTTTTAAATATCGGTCCAAAGGCTGACGGTACTATTCCGAGCGAGGATGCCGAAATTTTACGTGAAATCGGAGCATGGCTGAGAGTAAATGGAGAAGCAATTTATGACACAAGTTTTTGGCGTGTTGCTGCTGAAGGTCCTACTGTCATTGAGGAAGGTCAATTTACTGACATAAAGGATAAAGTTTTCACATCGGAAGATATTCGTTTTACCATAAAAGGCAGTTATCTTTATGCAACGGTACTAAGCTACCCCAGTAACGGAAAGGTATGTATAAAAGCACTGGCTGAGCATGATGCTGCAAAGCTTCCATTATTCCATGGAATTATAAAAAAGATAGAAGTGCTCGGTTATGAAGAGACTGTTGAATGGTCACGAGATACTGCCGGATTACATATTACA
>JAQSXC010000260.1 GCA_029266335.1 Eubacterium sp.
GATTTAATTTCTGCTAAAATCCATACTATAAGCGGTATAATGACTTGCATGGGAAAAGCGTAGTATTCATAAACCATAAAAGCCCAGTATTTCATATCCATTATATTATCGTAAACTATATATGAGAAATAGGCCATTAATAAGCCGGTCTGTATTGTAACAGACCGGTAATCTTTTAAATTAAGTACTTTGCCGATTCCTTTACATGCAACCATGAGGCATATTGCAGCTTTTATAAAAGCTCCGAAAATGAAGACTATTGAAACAGTTACCTCAATTCTCTGAATAAAATCGCCTATATTGATTCTGCTCACTGCCTCGTAGGATGGAAAATAGAAACTTCCCAGCATGTTACCTAAAACGGCAATGTTTCTTATTGTAATATTTATTATTACGAACGCAGATATAAGAGTTCCAAGGAGATATATTTTTATAGGTGATTTTTTTGTCTTTAATGAAGAAAATACCCCAAGGAATAGTACAGTCTCCGCAAAGGGGAAAGAAAATGTTGAAAAAGCACCCTTGAGTACCGGTCCAATGCCGTTTCCAAGTATTGGTTTCAAGTAGTTGAAATGAAGCTGGGGAATCGCTAGTAATTGTACTAAAAGAAGTATAAAAAGAATCAGCGGTAAAAAGTATGTAGTTATTCGTCCTACAACCTCAAGGCCAAGACAAACACCAGTTACACATACTATTTGCAAACAAATTAAGGGCACCATGAGAGGTGTTTCGGGCATGGCTACTGTGTTGATGAACTCTCCGAAATTACGCAGGACCAATGCCCCAAGATGGAAGGCATACCAAATATATATTACTGCTGTTATTTTACCAATAACTTTTCCAAACACTATATTTAAGATATCAAATAAATCTTTATCCGGGAAAAGTGACAGAAGCCGGGAATAAATAAGTAACATGGGAAGGAACAATATCAGGCTTAACAGGCCGGCTATCCAGGCATCATTTTTTGAATCACCACCAATACCAAGAATAAGTGAACTGCCCAGTATAAATGTTATTATAATACAAATTGCTTCTTTATCCGATAAACGTTCTTTTAACATTTCAATCCTCATTCCGGCGCTGTGACTGGCAGCACATATGGTTATAAATTCCCCCGCTCAATTTCCTCTATAAGGCCAATAAAGGAGGTTGGCTTTACTTTCCGAAAATAGATGTTATAAATTTGCCGACGGGTGCTGCAGGACTTGGAATTTTAACATGGAAGCATAATAGAACTGCAATTGATATTGAGATAATTGATATCACCAGGTTTGTCCAAAAATCAACCCAATATTTCTTTTTGTATAATTGTCTGAATTCAAAATAAGCCAGCACACAATAAACCATTATTACAATTACAAGAATAAATAATCAGCTCCCTTTTTCATACTCTCTTGCCAAAATACCACTGTTCTTTATATGAACTTTTGTATCCACATTGACCTTCATATCTGAGAAAATCTGCTCCCAGTTTTTGTTTACACGGTTCCAGACCTTTATTTTATTTTCCCTTAACTTTGTTCCAAATCCGAAGATATCAGCACCGTAGTCAGCCTGGAGTTTATTTATTACAAATTCAAGTTCACTTTTTAAGGCTTTTGCCGCTATTATTTCAAGCTTTTTCCGCCCAGCTTCATCAATATAGTTTACCGATCCGTGCAATTCATCAATAGCTACAGTGGTTTCAACATTTATGTCAAATTTTATATCTTTGCCACTAACCTTAGGTTTAACCTTGGTTTTATTGGTGAAAATCTCAAGAGATACGGGAATAGCTACAGAACTTTGCTCAGGAGTATCAATCAATAAGCCTCCATTAACCTCATCTCTTATAAATAAAAGAGCCTTTGTTTCTTCACCGCTCAGATAACCTTCAATCTTATCAGCTTTTATAATAGCTGAGCCTATTATCTGAGGTACCATTTTCTTGTTTACCTCCACTAATTTTACGGTGGGTAGAATTGTTGCTATACCTTCGTTTTTTGATTCCAATTCGAAGTTTAAGACATCTACTTTTGGTGCTTTACTCAGGCTTACCTGATTTTTTATTGTTTCACCCAGTGAAATTGATTTTATTTCTTCTGTAGTACCCTCATTGCTTAAAATCTCTCCGGCAGTCTGCCCTACCGAAATCAAAAGATTCACATCTTCACGGCATTCCGCATCTCGAATATACCAGTCCAATAACTTTCTGATTCCTTCGGCACCAATATCCTTGCTTAAAATTAAAACTATTGAATGACTCCAATATAGCCTTTTTCCAGTTATGGCTATACCGTTTCTTACGGCATCAAACACTGTTTTGCCTTCCATAGTAACAATTTTTGATTCTGTTTTTGATTCTCTGCCGCCGCTGCTGGCTATTATTTCGGCAGTTACTTTTAATTGTCCGTCCGAACCTTTATCAACAGCAACACCGGCAACAATTGCCATTTTATCAATCTCCCTGTAATTCCAGCAGCCGGTAAGAAATAGTGAACAGGTTAATGATAAAAGAAACAATGCCATAGTTCTTACTTTTTTCATGTTGGCTGTTTTCCCTTTTTACTTCCCCGGGGCTGCCTGGTCAGATTTTTATTTCCTAAAATTTTTGGCCGCAGAGTCATTACCCACCAGGGAGCTCGTATCCATGCATCCTGCCCGTCATGATTCATGGCCCGGGTAACATTCATCATGTACGGAACTCCAAAAGAACGTATACTCATCAAATGTAGGTACATCATGATCAGGCTGAGAAAAAATCCGTAAAAACCAAGGACAGAAGCTCCTAAAAGCAGATAGGTTCTAAATGTGATAGTTGATCCTATAAAATTCATATTTATCAAGGTCATGATTCCTGTCAGAGCTGTTATTATAACAACAGGAGCACTTACCAATCTAGCTTCTACAGCCGCCTGTCCCAATACCAGAGTACCTACAATATTAACTGCCTGTCCGATAGGAGACGGCATCCTGGTACCCACTTCACGCAATATGTCAAATATGAACAACATAACAAATAAGGATAGTGACGTTGGAAGAGGGACTCCCTGCCTGGAAGCAGAAATGCTCAAAAGCAGAGGTGTCGGCAACATTTCCTGATGGTAAGTGACAAGTGCGAGAAATATAGCCGGAATGGTATTTGAGACCACAGCTGTAAAGCCTCTTATAAGGCGATTAATGGAAGCAAATATAAAATTATTATAGTAATCCTCATTCGCCTGAAAATTCTCAACAAACAAATAAGGAACTGTCAGTACAAAGGGACTCCCATCGACAAACAGGGCAACTCTGCCTTCAAGAAGCTTGGAGGCGACCACGTCGGGCCTTTCGCTGAACCCGACTGTTTCAAACGGTGAATAGGGAGAGTCCTTAATTAATTCCTGTATATAGCCTGAATCCATGATGCCGTCAATATTAATTTTATCCAGACGCTGCTCCAGTTCATCCAGAATTCCTTCCATAGCCAGGCTTTCAATAAAGCAGATGCATACCCTGGTATGGGTTCTTTCGCCAATTTCTCTGAACTTAAACTTCAGATCGGAATTTTTTATTTTGCGCCTGACTAAAGTCAGGTTCATCATAATTGCTTCTGTAAAACCTTCCCTTGGTCCACGTACAACCCTGGCTGACTCAGGTTCGCTTATGGTCCGGGTTTGCCAGCCCTTTGAGTTTATTACCAGAGCTTTATCATATAAGGCTGACAGGAAGACCGTATCACCTGATATAATTGCACTTACCACTTTATTTACTTCGGTCTCAAGAGACACATTGTTTGATACGATAACCTTGCTCATCAATTCTTCAATTAAATTGTCATGAACAAGATCATCCGACAAATTACAGGCCAAAATAGGCTGTATGATATACTCGTTTACAATTTCGGTATTGACCATACCTTCAATGTACAGGAGACAGCCCCTGAAATCTTTTGAGGTTTTGTTTTTTAATTCCCTGATAATCAATGTTCCGTCATTTGAAAAAATCTGTTTTAACAGTGAAATATTATCATCCAGTGAACTTAGTAAATACTCCGGAATTTTACTGGCAGTCTCTTTGCTGTCAATATTATTTTCCAGCTTGATTTTGCGAGAGCCTTTATACATGACATCACCCTAGCTAGTTATTTGCATTTTTATGAAATATTAACCGGGATAGGGAAAAAAATTAATACTATTTAAAAAATAAAAAGGCCATCATTGTATTCATTAGTAATGATGGCCTTGCGAAGCAGTAAATGTTTACTTTTTATTTGGATTTTGTGAATTGATCCAGCGGTTTATTATTTTTCTTGCAATACTGACCTCGGGAGGCAGGCCGGGAAGATTGCCGGTATCATACCAATTGGCTTCAGTTATTTCAACACCGTCTACAATTATTTCACCACTTTCATATTCAGCAGTAAACCCAAGCATCATGGAATTTGGAAATGGCCAGGGCTGGCTTCCCAGATACTGAATATTCTTGACCTTGATGCCCACTTCCTCCATGATCTCTCTCTGAACACCCTCCTCAAGGGTTTCACCGGCCTCGACAAAGCCGGCAATCAGGGAATACATGCCTTCCTTGAAATGTTTTGCATGAGCCAGAAGAATTTTATCTTCTTTTGTGATAGCTGTTATTACGGCCGGGCATATTCTTGGATAGCTGATAAAACCACATTTAGGGCATACTTTTGCTCTTTCTCCTGAAAGATCCTCTGTGGATGACCCGCATCTGCCGCAGAATTGGTGTGTCTGATCCCAGCTGACAACCTGATAGGCTTTACCGGCCAATAAAAACAGATCTTCATCAATATTGCCATAAAGAGCTCTCAGCTCTACAAAAGCCATCCCTTCGGGTAAACATTCCTCTGAGACAAGTTCTGCAGAATAACAGGGCTGCTCCAGGAGTTTTCCAAGGTATTGAGTTCTGATTGAAGGGATATTCAGACTGCTCAGTTCTTTTGCAAATGGAACAGAATAGCCTGAGATTTCTTCCTTAACAAGCATTTTATTTGAAGCAAATGCAAACCAGTAAGCCTGGTCCATAGTTTCATTGGGATCAGTTACTGCCGGTTCATAACGTTTATATATACTTTCTTTATGCATAATAT
>JAQSXC010000261.1 GCA_029266335.1 Eubacterium sp.
AACGAGGCAATGATGTCCCCTCCTTTATAGGTGCATCTGCCTTCCCTGGACAATAAAAAAACACGTATGTTTACAACTGATGTATACATACGTGTTTTTGTGTTATGAATATTATTTACTAATCTTCAGCCTTTCTGTGTTTGTGCATGAACCGTGGCGGTTCCTTGCCGTCCCAGTCCTTCAAATCTTTGTTAAAATCTTCAAGAAGCTTTGCTCCCTCTTCCTTTGTAAGCTTTCCCTCTGCTATCTGATTATCCAGGTGAATGTTGAATCTTTTTGAGAGATGATCTTTCTTTTCAGGTAAAGATAGACTATTGAACTCCTTTATTTTTGTAATATGCTCGTCAAGTTTCTTTGTAATTTTGTCAGCCTCTTCTTTGGTTATCTTACCTTCCTTGTAATCCTTCTGGACTCTTTCCTTTCTCTCTTCAAGCCTTTTTATGGGATCCTTGTGGCACTTGCCGTCTTTATCTCCTTTATCGCTCTTGTCACCTTTGTCACCCTTTAAAATTTCTTTATTGTTTTCAAGCTGACCGTTGGACTCAGCACCTGAAGCAGGTGTCTCAGCATAGGCAGCGAATGACATTATTGAAATTAGAATAGCGATAGCGACAAGTATTTGAAGCTTTTTCAATACTATCACCTCCTTTCAACAATATCATTCTCATCTATTGTGTAAATATTGTGTACATTTTGTAAATTAAGTTTTCCAATTATACCCACGTTGCACCAGATCACATTCAAGCCAGAAAAGTACACCTTCCGGTCTGTTTTCAACACCATAGCCATTACCATGTGCTTTCTGAACAGCTTTTACGATTGAAAGACCAAGTCCTGTACCGCCGTAAGCTCTTGTCCTGGCTTTATCCACCTTGTAAAAACTGAGCCAGATATTATCTAAAGCTTGTTCGGGTATATTGGCACCTGAGTTGTATACTTCGACACGAACTTTGTCATCGGCAACCCTTGTTTTTATTATTATTATTTTCCTATCATCAAGATGGTTCAGAGCATTGCTCAGGTAATTCATCAGAACCTGCTCTGTAAGGTAATAATCCGCATTTATCCTAATACTTTCGCCACCGCTTTCCTCAAAGCTTACCCTGGCTCCTTTTTCTGCAAACAACAGTGAATTCTTTTTCAAGAGATTTCTAATCAACTCGCAGATATAGAATTCTTCCCTGTCAAGAGCGATATTATTAAATTCAAGCTCGGACAGTTCGAGGAGCTTTCTGACCATATTATTCATTTTGTTGGCTTCATCAATTATAACTTCACAGTAGTAATTCTTATTATCCTCATCATCATTCACATTAAGCTTTAAGCCTTCGGCATAGCCCTGTACCAATGCTATAGGTGTCTTTAATTCATGAGAAACATTGCTGATAAACACTTTTCTCATTTCATCGATTTGTCTTTCTTTTTCAATATCCTGCATAAGTTTAAAATTAGCAGCTTTCAGCTCCCCGATGGACTTTTCCAGTTGATCCGATAGTGAATTAATACTTTCTCCCAGAGTTCCTATTTCGTCAGTTATCTTTCCATCATACTTCTCCTGAAAGTCCAAGACCGCCATTTTTTTGGCAATGCCATTAAGCTTGATAATTGGTTTTGTCAGCCGGATTGACAGGAAGAAAATGAATATACCTCCAAGAATAACTGTTAAAATACCCGTTAAGACATAAAATCTTATTGCTATTTTTGCACTTTCCTGAATTGCCGCCACAGGTGTACCCAGATATACATAAACATTATCATCTATCTGACCGTAAAGGGAAACAAAGCTGGACTCCATCCTGTAATCAAACCGTTTTTCAATGAGTGGTTTATCCTTCGTGACTTTTTTCAGTTTGCCCTCAAGGTTTTTCCATTCTCCTATAGGGTCCCTGGGATCGATTCGAAAATTTCTGATGCCCATTACTTTCTGTCTTGCTTGATACAGAATATTATAATCCCTGTCAAAAAAGATAATACCTATGCCTCTGAGGCTTTCAATCTTCTCGACATCCAGCATGACATTATCCTGATCCTTCTCATAGGCGGAACGGATAATGTTAAAGCTTTGAAGCATGACATCTTCCTTTTTGCTGTAGTAATATTTCTCAAGTAATGTGGTGCTTAATATTAACGAAAGTGTGACAAAAAATATAATCAACCCGAAAAATGTTCCAAATAATTTTAATTTTAAGGATACTCTCATTTTGCTACCTCAAATTTATAACCCAGCCCTCTGATAGTTTGAATGTAATCGCCCTTTTTTCCAAGCTTCAGTCGAAGCTTTTTTATATGAGTATCTACAGTCCGTGCATCACCGAAATATTCGTAATCCCATACCGAATTAAGAATTTTATCCCTGGATAAGGCAATCCCCACATTGTCGCATAAATATAACAACAGCTCAAACTCTTTCGGAGTAAGTCCTATTTCTTCACCTTCGGCATACACAGTATGTGCTGACTGATCTATTTCCAAGCCGTTGTAACTTCTTTTTTCACTGATGGTCACATTATACCTTTTTAGTACTGCCAGAACTCTTGCAATCAATATCATGGGACTGAAAGGTTTTGTTATGTATTCATCTGCTCCCAGACCAAATCCAAAGAGTTCGTCGGCTTCAGTGCTTTTTGCAGTCAGCATTATTACCGGAAGCTTTGAATGTTCGCGTATATGTCTCAGCACCTCCCATCCGTCTATTCCGGGCATCATTACATCCAGGATGACCAGTGAGAGGGTATCACCAAAGGTATTAAATACTTCGATGGCCTGCTGTCCGTTTTCGGCTTCCAGAACACTATAGCCCTGCCGTTTAATAAAGTCCGAGACCAGCCTTCTCATTCTTTCCTCATCATCAGCAATCAATATTTTTACCATTTTAACCTCCATGAGCCGTATAATTCAATGGTTGACTTGGAAGACGCTACAAGTGAGTCTTTCAAGCTTCCCTCTCATCAATTAATTTTAATGTAAAAATTAAACTGTCTGAAATAATTATAAGTACTAATTGTGAACAATAAGTGAACTTTATTGGGAAATTTTATCTAACCGTTTTGTATCAGGTATATGGAAGCTTGGCCGGATCATGCAAAAAACCGGCATACAATGCACTACTGCTGCAAGCCGGTTTCCAACAAACTATTTTATATTGGTATTTAAATTAGTATTTACGTTTTAATGTAAAAAAGTATTTATATGAGGATTTTTGCTTATATTTAAAATAGTGTTTATATTTAAAATAGTACTTAATATTAGCACTTACAGTTAAGTATTAAGTGCAATTACTTGGCTGTTGAAGATTTTCTCTCCTTCAAAAAAGTAACAACTCCAGGTACCAGTGAGATAAATATAATTGCCAGGATTACCAGGCTGAAGTTATTTTCAACTACGGGTATATTTCCAAAGAAGAAGCCTCCGAAGGAAAACAGTGCGACCCATGCTATTCCGCCAATAACATTGTAGCTGATGAATTTTGAATAACTCATGGACCCCATACCGGCAACGAAGGGTGCAAAGGTTCTTATAATAGGAATAAACCTTGCTATGATAATGGTTTTGCCACCATGTTTTTCATAAAAATTATGGGTTTTAATAAGGTACTCTTTTTTTAAAAATTTCACATTATCTTTTTTGAAAATGGCAGGTCCAATGAATTTACCAATGTGGTAATTGCAGGTATCACCCAATATGGCAGCTGCTATTAGTACAGCAATTATAACAGGAAAATTGAGATCGCCGCTGGCTGCCAATGCACCAATTACAAAAATCATGGAATCACCCGGCAAAAAAGGTGTTATAACCAGACCTGTTTCGCAGAACACTACAAGGAATAAAATAAGGTAGGTCCATATTCCGAAATCTTGTGCAAGTTGAGTCAGGTTCTTGTCCAAATGCACTACAAAATCAATAAATTGAAGTATAAAATTCATAATCAGGCCTCTTTTTTTATATTTATGCATCTAAATGCATATGGATTATGACTACACAAAATTTTATTATTATTTGTTTATTTTGTAGTCATTTTATAGCACAAGCCGCAACACACTGCAAAACGGCGAAATGCGGTACTATTATCTTGCTCTGTCATTATAACGCATAGGTTAAATAGAAAATTTTTCGGCTGTAAAAAATTTTCTAACCATAAGCGCGTTTCAACGAGGCGGGAGATATGCTCACCGACTGAAAACCAGAGCGGTATCTGCCACATGTAGAGGTAGGGGACATCTATCTCCTCTTTATTATATTCAAAAGGTTTTCTGTTTTTGCAAACTTTTTGAGTATAATAATATATATACATAAATTTAACCTAAAAGTCTGACTGTGTATACCTTTTATACAGAAATTAATTAATTATTTACATTTGATCGTTATCTCACCTGAATGCGGTGATATTAAGCAGTTACAAACGGATAAGAAAAGCTGTGACGAGTTAAGCGTCCTGCCTGACTCTTCACAGCTTTTAATACTGTACTAAATCCACTGCACCTATTCACCAATTAAACTTCTCAATCAGCTATATCAGTACCTGCACTCATTGTTATTTATTAAAAGATTATACAAGGCAGCATGCCTTAATTCATCGGTTATTATTTCTGTCAAAGTATTAATATCTCTTCTATCCTTCATTGCAAAGAGGATTTTGCGGTATTTCCTGACAGCATTCTGCTCACCCATCAGAGCTTTTATAAGCCCGTCACAATAGGTTCTGGGTCTGTCAAAGGATACGTTCTGATCAGGGCGGATATGCTGTCCGGTATGCTCATAATACAGCTGCCTGAACAATTTGGCATGTTTTATCTCATCATCCCTGATTCCCATTATTATTTCTCTGTCCTTCTCACTCCGTGCATTTCGAATAAGATAATCGTAAAACATCCTGTCTTCGGTTTCGCCTTCAACAGCCGATTTGATAAGTCTTAAGGCTTCAACCGTAGAGGGATGCTCATCCTGCTCCATCATATAATTCTTGCCTTGCTGGCCCATCATCGGTTCCATCATATCTTCACCTTTCATCTTTTGCCCCAGTATTTCCTGACCCTTCATATATTCTCCCTTCATATACAGGTCCATCAGGTCTT
>JAQSXC010000262.1 GCA_029266335.1 Eubacterium sp.
TTTCTGGGTATATTCTAAGAAAAAATAAGCAAAACTTAATTAGGTAGAACAGTTGATATGTTTGGGTGGAGTTAAAAATCACTGAAAATGGCACAAATAACGGTTGATGTGTTCCTTATGGATATTGACATTCCATCTATCTCCACAACCTTTTTCCTGTCAACGATATGTCTTAGGAACTTTAGATATTTATTACATAATATGGAACAAACAAGGGCAAAAAGCAGTCGAATTTATTCTCGAATGTTACCTAAACAGGTTTGACATCATATAAATCCTCTCGTGCCATTGTGAGAGTATTTGTCTGCTTCAAAAGATATATTGTGCTAAAAACTTTTTCATTCAAGCAAAATAAAAAAGCAATTAATTGAAAGAGGATTATATCTCCTTTACGCAAAAACTAACTAGAAGATATTTGAAATATAAAAGCAGATAGATTCATAGACAGAAGGCTTGGAAATGGGTATAATATAAGAAAAGTCAGGAGGGCAAATTATGGTAGCAACACGATATTCAGTTGAAGAATTGAAAGAAATTATTGCACCTATTGCAGAAAAATATCATATATCTAAAGTTTATCTTTTCGGCTCATTTGCTCGTGGAGATTATAATGAGCACAGTGATGTAGATCTTCGAATTGAAAAAGGAGAACTTAAGGGAATGTTTGCTTTGTGTGGATTTTATACAGAAGTAGAAGAGGTTTCGGAAAATTGGAAGGGATTCGTAGCAGTGATATCATCCAATATGGAATTATCTAACCAAAGCCTATCTCGAATAGGTGAAATATCTTCCGGATTGACAGAACCTTTTGATATCTTCTTCACTTAATTTCATTTATTTTTTCTCCGTTTCGTGGTATTATTTTTTTCATACAATATAAGTATAATAACAAATCATGGCATGAATGAAAAGGATTTATGAGATTATATCCATTAAAATATGGAACGGAGAATGAAATTAATATGGAATATAGAATATTTAATGTTTATGAATTGAAGGTATCGCTTACTTGGGATAGATATGTTTATAGGATTGTCAGAATCTGCGGTACAGATACATTGGATAGCTTAAGTGATTTGATATTAAAGTCATTTGATTTTGATGATGAGCACCTTTACCTGTTTGAAATGGAAAGCAATGACAATTGCTATTATAAAATAGCGGATTTTGGCGAGAAATCAACTGATATTCCAATCGATGACCTGCAGTTAGAGGTAAAACAAAAGCTTGTGTATCTATATGATTTTGGAGATGAATGGACTTTTTCAATTAAGGTGCGCAAGGTGGAACCTACCAATATCTATAAGGAATCAACTGTAGTAGAATCAAAAGGAACGGTGGAACAGTATCCTGGTTATGATGATGAATACGAAGATGAGATAGAACTGAAAATATTAGATGGACTAAAAGTTATTGATATCTTAAATGAATTAGATGATGATTGCATATTAGAGGAGTATCAATCTCTATTCAATTATCAGAGACCTGTTACTGGAATAAATAAACAAGAGATGAGGAATGAAATAGCGGAAGAAATCCTTGAATATCCGGGATACCTGATGTTATTTCTACCAAAACAACAGTCAGAGTATCTGGAAGCAATAATCCATGGAGAGAATATTTTTCATAAACAAGACAGATGTGGTTTGATGAAACTAAATTCTTTTGGATTTTGCCAAATCAAAGAGAATGAATATGGATTTACTATAGTGACGCCTGTTCAAGTTGTAAATGTATACAAAAAGCACATGATGAATTCAGCGAATAAAAAGATAATTGAAAATAATGCTGAGCTACAAATGATAACAGAATATTTGCTATCAAAATACGGGGTTATAGAGTTGGAGAGCCTATTTGAGACAATATGTTTCATTACGAACCGGAAATTAGAATATACAGATTTCATGTTTTTTATGAACAGCAGATTTCATTATTTTGGTAATTATATTATATTCACAGACGATGATCAGAACCAGTACATAAGTCTTTTTCATGAAGAAGATGCGCTGCATGTATTAAAACAGAGGAATGCTTCAAAAAATTATCGGAATCTTTCCTATCCTATTTTTACGATACAGCATTGCAGGGAAGCAATTAAGCATAATTACTATATGGAATATGAAGCTTATAAGGAATGGTGGAGTTATCTGAATTTTGATGTCATGCTTGAACCGGAAATCTGCAATGCTCTTTTGGCTATCACCACTTATGCGGTGTTGATTCAACGAGAGGATATGGATAAGCATATAAAGGAATGCCGGGAACTGTTCCATCAAGGCGGCTGTAATTTTACAAGGAAAGCGGAGAGGATGATTAAGGCACTTTCAGATGGTTTACCGTCAGCAGTAGAGAAAGGGAGGACTTACGATGAATTTGGCAATTCTGGTATGATACGGGAGGGTATGTATAATTCCATAGAAGATGCAAAAGCTGAAAGAAAAGGTAAGTTTGCGGAGAAAATGGAAAAAGAAAAAACAGTAAAAGGCGGGAAGGAAGCCTACGAACAGCTAACTTTATTTTAGGGAAATAAGGTATGGTAATTATGCTTTTTGGTATATCTAATGTAGGAAAGACAGTTACGGGAGAAACTTGCTGCAAAATTAAAATATACTTTTCTTGATTTGGATGAAGAAATCAAGAAGAGATTTCAAACAACTTTAGAAGTCTATGCACGACTATCCATATCCACATGATAGATATAAAGTAAAGGGTAAAATTTTAAAAGATTTGCTAAATGAATATAAAGATAATTTGGTTATTGCAATAAGTCCTATTTATAATGCAAGATGTTTTAACTCGCTCATAGATGTGGAACAGGTAACTGCAATTGAATTGCAGGATTCAGAAGATAATATTTTCGAAAGATTAGTATTTTCTGATGAGAATGACAATATTTATCAAGATGATGTATCTAAGGAACAGCATAAAGATTACTATATCCAAGATATACATGAAGATATTGTGTATGCAAGAAGGCTTTACAAAAAAATCAAAAATAAGTATTTTATAAATAATCAATCAGTAGATCAAGTCGTTGATGAATTGATTGTTATGATTCAAAACATTTCTATGAATAAATGAGCTTAAACGTTGAACAGACAATTGATTCAATGTATTCCTTTATACATTGACATTTTACCTCGAAGCTGTATATGGCCGTAAAGTATATGAAAGAGACATTAGCCTATATTTAGCAGGATTGAATGAACATGAAGATTTAAAAATACAAGATAAATTAAAATTATGAGGTTAACAGATGAACTGTGAAGATTGCGGCGGAAAAATGAGTAAGCTAAAATACCTTCATTTCGATGAATTAGTAGCGTATTCTATAAGTGAATATGTACCATGTGATATTCATAACTATAAAACCTGGCTTTTGTCATTAAATGAAAAGGATTTGATCTTAACGTACTTTCGAAGAGAAGATGATAGTGGCATAAAGGAAAAGTATTATTTAAGATTGATTGAAAAGAAAACAAATCAAGGTATAAAATTAAAAGGTCTTTCAAAAATATTCAAATACGAAGTGGGGGAAATTGTTTATGCTGTGAAGGAGAATATATTTTCTTCAATAACAACATATAAAATTCTTCCTATTAATGTTCAAGTTGACAAAATAATCAGAGATTATTGCGAAAATAAAGAAAAATTTGATATTGATAATCTGAACAAGATAATTACAAAGGAATTGGGGCAAAAACCAATCCACAAAGTGACAGTCTCTGGGGAAACTGATTGAAGTATATATAATTTAATCTAGAAGAATGAAAGTACCTTCCATCAAGGAATTACCAGGTCCTACCGTCATCATTTTTGTCGGTTCAAGGCATGTGGAATCCATAATCCTGTTGCAGAAGAAAAACAGTTAAATTATTGTAGAAGTAAATAAAAGAGATATGCTAAAATTGAGGACATGAGAGTGAAAACTTTCACGTCCTTTTTTAATAGAAAAATACATGGGGATACCCATTTTACATAAATGTCGGAGAACTACATTATGAAAAAAATTATGGTCATACCGCCTAGACCACCAACAGGTAGTGGAGGTTTGCTTTGTCACTGTAAGGAACTATGCCGGATTGAGTCTCAAAGACTCTTTGAAAACAAGATTCCCAGCCGTACTAATGTTTCTGCCTGACTCTTACAAGGGCTTATCTTATACATCGCGACTTTGATTAGTGACCCACCAGTGAACGGGCAATGCCGTCAACCTTAATGATTTTAGTATATTTCATCTCATTAATATCCACTCATACTGTATGATAAAAATTAAAGTAATGCAATAACTAAATAAGAAATAGACGGACACACCCATCGAAAATTAGATGAGTGCGTTTTATGAGACTTACGTTTGATGTTATTATGAAATATGATGTATTATGGTTGATAAGACGACATTTAATGTAGAAGCAAAAAATGTATCGTTAGATATTTGATTGATAAAATGATCTTTGAAGGGTACAACATCGTTGTGTTTGCTTTCATTAGATGATTCAGAATTTCCTTTCTAATTATAACATATTGCTTAACAGGAAGATTTAGTCTCCTATTGAGTGGTACTTTGATGCCGTATATGTGCATTATAGCACGTGCATCTGCAATGGTATGGTTTCTTTTTTTATTTATTTGCAGATGAAAGCTGCGGTATGGTATAATAGTCATGAAGTAAGTAAATACAAATTTGCTAGGAAAGAACAATAATAATATGAAATGAGGTGGAATCTTGGACTTTAAAAGAATATTAGAAAAACAAAAACAATATGAAGATGGAAAAGATGCACTTCATGAAGTGACAGTTGAATCTTATAATGATGCGTTTGAAGTAGAATTTACACATAACTCGACTGCAATAGAAGGAAATACCCTTACACTCATGGAAACGAAAGTGGTATTGGAAGATGGCATTTCCATTGGTGGAAAAGCACTTAGAGAAATATATGAAATTGTAAACCATAAAAAAGCCTTCCGATATGTGAAGCAATGCATCAAAGACGGACTTTTGCTGGATGAAAAAATAGTGAAAGACATTCATGCAATTGTCATGGAGAATATCATAGTCGGTGGTATATATCGAAATGAAGAAGTTGTTATTAGTGGAGCTAGTCATATACCACCTGCAAGGAATGAAATGTATGTTCAGATAAAGAACTTTTTCTTGGATTTAATGTATAAGAAAGATTTGAATCCGATTGAACTGGCAGCATGGACCCATGCGGAATTTGTTCGAATTCATCCGTTTCAAGATGGCAATGGCAGGACATCCAGACTGATTATGAACTATCAACTGATGAGTTGTGGCTTTTTGCCAATTTCTATAGCAAAAGAAAATAGACTGGATTATTACAATGCATTAGATAAATATGCAGCCGAAGGTATTCTAGATGATTTTACAAATATGATTGCGGAATTAGAAGAGGTACAGTTGGATAAGTATATTTCTATTATACCAGAACAGAGCCAATCACAGCAAATACAGCAAATGTAACATGTATAATAAATTAACTACAATTGAAAAGTATCTGACTTATCGGTTTGGTACTTTTTATATGTATTTTATGAAACAGAGATTTAGGATTGAACAAAAAAGAAGAATAAAAGAAGATCCTGCCGCCAAGGCATAACTAGGTCCTGGCGACATCATTTTTGATTGTTCAA
>JAQSXC010000051.1 GCA_029266335.1 Eubacterium sp.
ATTTCTTGAAAGAGTTCCCTTCATATGGACCAGGCTGAACTTCTTCAGCAAGGTAACTGTGAGGAACCTGTTCAGATATAAAAAGAGACTCTTTATGACCTTGCTGGGTGTAGCAGGCTGTACAGCGCTGATGCTGGCGGGCTTTGGTCTGAGAGACGCCATTTCAAGCATTGTACCCAAGCAATACGGTGAGGTTTTTAAATTCAACTCAATGATCATTATAGACGAGAATGCCAAAGAACAGGAAAAACAGGATGTATTAAAAATGCTGGAAGAAAACAAGAATATTGAAAAAATGCTGAATGTAAGGCTAAAAAATTTTGAAGCCGGATATGAAGGTGACTGGCAGAAGATCAATCTTCTGATACCGGAGGATGCCGAAAGAATGAAGGCTTTCATATCGGTTCACAAAATGAACGGCAAGTCTCCCATGCAGCTGCCGGAGGAGGGTGTCATCATTGGGGAAAAGCTTGCAAAAGTGTTGAATCTCAATATTGGTGACAATATGACCATAAAAGACGGTGACTTTAAAAGCATTGAAGTAAAAATTGCAGCAATAAATGAGAATTATACCCTTCACTATGTTTATATGACTAAAGAAATGTACAAAAAGAAATTTGGGGAGGAGCCGGTTTTAAATTGCATTTTAATAAAGCTGAAGGAACTGTCCCAGGAGGCTGATGATAAAATCAGCTCTGCACTTGTCAATAACAAGACAGTACTTCAAATGAACTTTACAAGGGCAAATGAAAAGAGTTTTTTTGATATGGTGGGCAGCCTGAACAGTATTGTTCTGGTAATGATTTTATCAGCAGGAGCTCTGGCTTTTGTAGTGCTCTACAATCTTACCAATATAAATATAACCGAGAGAATCAGGGAAATAGCCAGTATCAAGGTTCTCGGCTTTTATGACCTGGAAGTATCGGAATATGTATTCAGAGAAAACATTATTTTAACTTTGATAAACGTTAGTATTGGTCTGCTTGGAGGAATCGTACTGAATAAATTCGTACTGGAAACCTCCGAAACAGACGTTGTTATGTTTGGCAGGGAAATATACTGGTACAGCTATGTCATGGCAGCTGCACTTACAGTTGCTTTTGCAGTCCTGGTGAATATAGTGATGCATTTTAAACTTAAGAAAATCAGTATGATAGAATCCTTAAAGTCAGTAGAGTAATTTATTAATAATACTGCTGGGTTTAAAGGCATTTTAATCAGTTATATTATCTGTTATATCCTCCGGGAGCAGAATTGCGGGCTTTCATCAGAGCGTTTATTTTCTCGGAGCTAATAAACATTGAGAGTATATATGCCACGATAAAAAACGGCATTATTACTAGTGTAAATCTGGCCTGGATAAATCCCAGCAATGGCGGCAGCAGAGCTATACCGGTATAAGCCACTGCCATCTGATATCCGATTATTTTCTGTGAATGTTCTTTTCCAAAACGTACGGGTGTTTCATGGATCATGCACGGGTATATGGGAGCGCAGCCCAGACCTACAAGGATAAAACCCGCAAGCGAAAAATATGGTGAGAAAGGCATAAGTATGAGTGCAGCACCAGTCAAAGCTGTAACCTGACCAATACGGATAAGTAATTTGTTGCTGATTTTGATTGTAAAAAATCCTGTTACAAATCTTCCCGCCGTTATCCCGCCATAGTAGAGGGAGACCCATTGTGCGGCCGTCGCTGCAGGTATTCCCCTGATATTAACCAGATAACTGCTTCCCCATAAACCCATGGTTGCTTCTGCACCGCAATAGAACAGGAATGTGATTAAAGCCAGTTTTACACCTTTTATTTTTAGAGCGCTGTTTTGTTGCGATTCGTCAAGCAAAGGACTGGCTGTTTCAGCCTCTGCCAGTGCTGAATTCTCATTGTGGACTGCTGACTTTTCATTCCTTTTCCACATGGGAAGAGTAACAAATATGAGGAAGGCCAGAACAAACTGAATCACTGAAATGGACATGTACCCGCCTCTCCATGTGTTATGTCCCGAAATAAACCATGACATGATCACTGGTCCAAGTGTAGCTCCTACGCCCCAGAAACAGTGCAGCCAGCTCATATGACGGGCTTCATAATGCAGAGCCACATAGTTGTTCAGAGCCGAGTCTACAGAGCCTGCTCCAATCCCTAATGGTATTGAAAAAAGTATAAGGAATATAATCTGATGCGAAAGGGAGAAACCCAGCAAAGCTCCGGCCGTCATTGCGCAGCTGATAAAGGTAATCTTGCCGGTACCAAGCTTTTTAATTACATATCCGCTGGCAAGACTTGAAACGATGGTCCCTGCTGTTATGGTCATTGAAACATAGCCGGCGGCCTCCATCGGAGCATTGATATCAAAATGCATGACCGGCCATGCCACTCCTAATAGGGAATCCGGTAATCCCAGGCTGATAAACGCCAGATAAATTATGATTAGAAAGAATGTAGCCATAAATTAATATAACTCCTTAATATTTTATTTCAGTTAATGCTATGTTGGGTTCCAACGTTTCCAGAGTCTTAACGATCATACCTTTCAGATAATCCTGTGTAAAATCACAGGATATTACTATCTCAGGAACAACACTATGTGGCAGTCTGTTTCTGCATATTTCAGCGATGGAACTGCTGTGCAGCGGGGTTAGAAAATTACCATGCATAACAACTAAATCAGGATCAATAATGCTGCTGACAGATATTACAATATTGCCGATTGCCTTGCAAACTTCATCAAAGGAGGAATAAAAAGCTGCATCACCCCAGGGGATGCCCAGAGGTATATTGGATACTTCACCTGCAAAATTTCTTTTACCCTTGTGAAGCTTTCCATTTATGGAGATACCGGCTCCCGGAGGATAATTTTCAGGAAAATATAAATAAACCACAGTACTTCCATCGTCTGCATAACTTCTTTTAGAATAGCCTATAACAGCTGCATTTACGTCGTTTTCCACAATAACCGGTTTATTGTATTTTTTGCTGAAATATTCTGTTATGGAAACCCCCAGCAGTGCCTTATAATCAGATACTACCATTTTTCCTTCATTTTCCGCCCCTGGGAGACCAAAGCCCATTGCTTTTATGTTTTGGTATGCCGACAGCCTTTCTGCTATTATGTTCTCAAGCACTGACAGATCAATTGTGTTAACTATTACGGTACCCTCTTCCACACATTCTCCCGAAAGATTTATTACGGTGGAATGTACAGTTATTTCTCCCTTGTTTTCATATGGAAACAGTATCAGTGCAAGGGCATGATTTGAATTATATCTAAATTGATGTGCACGCCTGCCGCCAATAGAAGAAGATAATTCAATTTCATAAGCTTCGTTCTGCTGGATCAGTTTTATAAGTACAGTATTTACAGTAACTGTACTTAATCCTGTGGCCTGAGCTATCTGCTGCTTTGTCGCCTGACCTTTTTCCTTCAGAACTTTTCTGACGAGATTAATATTAACTTCTTTAATAACAAGGGAATTGCCGCTAATGTTCTTCAAAACGCTTTCACCCTTTCAAAAATACTTTTTAAAACTATTTTACAAAGTTATAATAGCACAGTAATTTTGTCCCGTCAATGGAGAAGCGCGTATTAAACTAGATTGGATAGCTTCTGGGCACTTTCAATATCATAACAAATTGTTAATATCCAATCACCATTATAAAGGGTTTCCATATTATATAGCATCAGTTAAATTGCTCCTTACTGTACAGGCAGAGAATGGCCCATGCCGGAACGACAAATGAGCAGAACTGTGGGCTGGCATTCTGCTGATGATTTTGTCAGGGGGACTTGAAAGGGGGATAACTATGTTTTACAATGACCGTTTTGATCATCTGAATGAAGCAAATATCATTACCGGTGTATACGGTGACGTCAACGGTGATAATATACGAGACTTTGTATACCTGACCGGTATAAGAACACCCAATAGCGGATATATCAAGGATATTACACTTGTAATAAGAGATGGGAGAACCGGGATAAAGCAGCGGGCCAGGCTAAAGTCCGACTCGGGGTACTCAAGCAGCTTTTTGATTATGAAGAATATAATGAAAGATACAGTTATAAAGTTGAGTATGCCGATTACTATAAGGTAATGGTAAAAAACATTGAACGCGATGTGACTTTTATTATAGATATTACTTACAAAGGCAGGGAATATCTTGATGAGATTTATACACCTGAAGGTATTCTCAAACAACCCATTGAGGGATGGGTAGATCCCTTAGGCGGGTTATATCCTGTTGATTTTGACGGAAACGGTGTCTATGAGCTGCTGGGGTACCAAAGTATTGCCGGGAGATATCATGCTGATTCTTTAGGTTATGTACAAAGTGTATTAAAGTGGAACGGGCGAAAATTTTACCTCATGGACCAGTATGTGGCGGTATTTGGAGGAAGTCCCCAATAGGTGCCTTTGAAGAGGTGAAAAGTATACAATATAATCTTTTTTGAAGCGCTAAATTTTTAATACTTTTCACATATACTTCCCGGGTGAATTAATATAAAATTTGTATTGTGAAAACAATCAATTCTGGCTGGTGGATTTATTTCGCCAGCTGGTCTTAAAATATATTCCTCCTGAAAAATTATTTGTCCTTGTGTGCTATTTAACATAAGGATTTTTTGTTGTTTGCAAAATAATATTTAACATTGCATCCAATAGGGTTATAATGATTACTAAAGTCTCTTAAAACAATAATAACCCGTTCAAAAGTGGGAGGTTATTGTTTTATTAAAGCGTAAAATAACTTTGTAAATCGGAGGCATAAATGTTTATAGACAAAAAAAGTCCAGTACCTGCTTACTTTCAATTAAAAAATATTATTCTGGAAAAGATCAAATCAGGCGAATATCAGGCAGGGAGTCTGATACCATCTGAAAGGGAATTGTCTGAAAATCTAGGAATAAGCCGTATGACAGCAAGACAAGCTATAAATCAGCTTGCTTCCGAGAATTATCTTGTGCGTGAGAAGGGTAAGGGTACTTTTGTTAATAAAATCAAATTTGAGCAGAGAAACATAATGAGTTTTTCGGAAACTGTAAAAAGACTGGGTATGGTTCCTGTAACCCGTGTGTTGGAGTTTTCTGAAGAAGAGGAATGTTTCGATGTAAAACAGGCCCTCGAACTGGAGCCTGAACAGAAGATTTTCCGCGTTAAAAGGCTCAGACTGGCCGATGATACTCCTATAGCAGTAGAAGAGGTCTTCATTCCGGAGAAGCTCTGTCCTGATATAAAAAAGCTTGATCTGACAAAATCGCTGTATAACCTTTTGAAAACCACTTATTCCATAGATATAAGTCATGTGGACAATAATATAGAAGCTATAAAAGCCCACAAGGAAACCCGGAGTCTTCTCATGCTGGATTCAGGTGTTCCTGTTCTTAAAATATCCGGAATAAGCTATACAAAGGAAGGCAAAAAGCTGTTCTACGAAAGGGACGTTTACCGTGCTGATAAATATCAATACAACGTTCGTATCTACATGAATAACGAATAAATTTTACATGGGATATTGCAATTTTGTTTATGTTAAAGTACAATATAGGTATAGTGGTATATACAACTATACCTATATACCGATTATGGTACAGGTTGCATATTCCATAATATTTTTAAATTGATAAAATTAATATGTGAGGTGTCACTATGACTAAAATGTGGGAAGAAATATTGGAACAGCCCGAGGTTCTTAAAAAAACTATTGAAACCAACAAAAAGACTATTGACGAAATGATCAGTGAACTTAACAGCAGAGAAATCTCTTCGGTTATAATTGCTGCAAGAGGGACCTCGGATCATGCCGCAGTGTATACGAAGTATGCAATCGAAACTCTTGTAGGTATTCCGGTTTCACTTGCTGCACCATCAGTATTTACCATGTACAATAAAAATATAAACATGAAAAATTCTTTTGTGATAGGTATATCCCAATCGGGAAAAGCTGCCGATGCAATTGAGGTTGTCAAAGCAGCTGCCGCACAGGGAGCTGTCACCATGAGTGTAACCAACTTTGTGGATTCTCCTCTGGCTGCAGCATCCAAATACCATCTGTTCTGTGATACTGGAATAGAGAAGAGTGTGGCAGCTACAAAAACCTTCACTTCAACTGCATATCTGCTGATTAACTTCATAGCCAAATGGGCTAAAAATGAAGAACTTTTAAAGGAACTTTCACTGGTGCCTGACGCAATTAAGAGTGTTTTTGAACAGGCTGACAATATTCAGGAGGTAGTAAAAAAATACAGATTTATGAAAGAGTGCTTTGTACTTGCAAGAGGAATAAATTATTCCATAGCTCTTGAAGCTGCACTTAAAATACAGGAAACTACCTATGTACGTGCAAAAGCTTTCGCAACTTCAGACTTTCACCATGGTCCCTTTGCAATGGTAGAAAGGGATATGCCTGTAGTTGTATATGCTCCTGAAGGACCTTCAACAAAAGATATATTTGAAATGATCAATAAATTAAAAGACAGTCAGGCTGACATATTGATTATATCCAACAATAAAGAACTGCTTGGATTGGGAGACAGCAGTATTGAAATTCCAAAGAATTTAAGTGATTATGTTTCACCTATTGTCAATGTTGTTGTAGCACAGATGTTTGCCTGCAAGCTTTCAGTGCTTAAAGGGCTGAACCCTGACAGTCCAAGAGGCTTGAACAAGGTAACAATAACAAGATAAAATCGGAATATGACAAAATAAGTTAGCGTGCACGTACTTAAGTATATGCACGCAGATTGGAGCATTTATGAAACTGAACAATAAAAATGCCGAATGGTTTATTCCCGACGGGGAAAATGTTGAAAAAGCACTGGAAAGAACAACACACCTTGCCATCTCCGCGCATCAGGATGACGTGGAAATAATGGCTTATGACGGTATCGTAAAATGCTTTGGCAACCAAACAAACTGGTTCAGCGCGGTTATAGTTACCAATGGCGCTGGCAGTGCCAGAAACGGGATCTATGCAGAGTACACTGATAAGGATATGCAGAAGATCAGAAAAGTAGAGCAGAAAAAGGCGGCGTATATAGGTGACTACTCTGCATTGGCGCTTTTGGACTATAGCAGCGCTCAGGTGAAATCTGCCGGCAATAGGGAAGTTATTGATGAATTAAAAAACATTATAAGTCAGTCGGGAGCCGAGGTTATTTATACCCATAATCTGGCCGACAAGCATGATACACACCTTGGAGTTGTGACAAAGGTTATTTATGCAATACGGGAACTGCCAAAAGAGCAGCGTCCTGAAAAGCTGTATGGCTGTGAAGTCTGGAGAAATCTTGACTGGGTATTGGATGATCAGAAGGTAGTATTTGATGTGGCGGCTCATCCAAATCTCTCAGCAGCACTTGTCGGTGTTTTCGATTCACAGATTGCCGGAGGAAAGAGATACGATCTGGCTACATCAGGCAGGAGACTTGCAAATGCAACCTATTCAGCTTCGCACAGTGTTGATGAATCAGATGCCTTGAGCTATGCCATTGACCTGACACCCCTGATAGAGGATGACAGTCTGTCAATTTTGGAATACATCAAGGGTTATATCAGAAGTTTTGAAGAGGACGTAACATCAAAGCTGGGCAAGGTCCTGTAGTCGGTTGGAATAAAATGTTTTTTTGAGTTGCTGTCTCAAAAGCAGGTATGTAATTGAACTAAATTATGAACTTATTTTTATGTGAGTATACTTATAAAAATGTGGTATGGTCAGGCCAGAATAAATAAAATGAAGCAGAGTCAGTTTGTTTTTTCTGGCCGGTTGCCACCCGTTAATACTTGCTTGTTCGGGAGTAATATTAAGCTAAAATATTAATGAAAACGCATCCATTATTTGCTTTTGGACAGCCTCAAAAAAAATATAAATTTTGTATTGACATAATGCTCGTTTGTTTGTATAATGTAAAAGCACGTTAGCGAACGGGCGCAATAAATGGCGGCGTAGCTCAGTTGGCCAGAGCATCCGGTTCATACCCGGCAGGTCGTAGGTTCAAATCCCACCGCCGCTACCATCTTAAGCGATAGGTTCTATCGCTTATTTTATGGCCCATTGGTCAAGTGGTTAAGACACCGCCCTTTCACGGCGATAACAGGGGTTCGAGTCCCCTATGGGTCACCAATCTGGGAGCTTAGCTCAGCTGGGAGAGCATCTGCCTTACAAGCAGAGGGTCATAGGTTCGAGCCCTATAGTTCCCACCAAATTGAAAGAAAGAAGACTTTCCGGTTTTATCGAAAAGTCTTCTTTTTTGTTTGTCTTATCATCCAAATGGAAATAAAATAATTATAAAAGTGAATATAATTAATGATATAATATACGCTTTTATGGGTTTTTTATAGTGAAGGCTCCAGATAGAAAACATCATAAAATTCCAGCCTACCGACCACCAGAAATTCCAGCCGAACTGATAAAATATCATTCCATACAAGTAATATATATACTCAATCAGTGAGTAGACAAAAATATATTTTAGAATATGAAAAACCTGTTTTCCAAGGGAGTCGGGGTAGTTGGACAAAAACATCATAGCAGTCAGAGGTAAGATAATAAAAGTGTAAAGCATTTCTGTTAAAATAAAACTCTGTAATATACCCGGAAGGATCCTCCATAAATAGTGGTCACAATAAACCACATTGTACAGGAGATTTCCAATAATGGCTAAAAGCATTGTAGGATGGTACTTTTGCCAATTTTTCCAGTCCCCCCATCTCCAGGAGGAAAGGATAATTAATAACAGTACAGCTATATTCACTCAGGTTTGGCCTCCCTCGGTGCTCTGCATGATGTCATATTAAACGGTCCCAAGCCTTATTTTATCCAATTACAAAAATATTAACAGAAAATTATTGTTAGTTGTCTATATTTCTAAAGCCTTTTCCAATAGTTTCGGAGGTGTTGCTGATGGTAATGAAGGCTGCAGGATCTATACTGCGTATATAGGTCCTCAGCTTGATTGCCTGCCTTCTGTTGACAACAGTGGAAATTACATTTTCCTGCTGATGTGTAAAAGCACCTTCGGCTTTATAAATGGTTGCTCCACGGTGCAGCTCTTTAACAATATAATCCCTGATCTCCTGATGTCTGGAGCTTATAATAACCATTATCTTGCTCACATTCAAACCTTCTATAACTATGTCGATCATAAAAGCCTTCATAATCAGTCCTAAAACGGAGTACAGGCCGATTTTGATGCCGAAAACCGCTCCTGCTCCAACAGCAATCAGAAAGTCGGTCAATAACAGAGTTTTTCCGATATTGAGCTTTGAATATTTACTTAAAATTTTTGCAACGATATCTGTTCCTCCTGTGGAGGCGTTGAAGTTAAAAACTATGGCAGAACCTATAGCCGGAAAGATTATTGAGTATACAAGTTCAAGCAGCATGTCGTCAGTCAGCGGACGGTTAAGGGGAAGAATTTTTTGTATGGCCCAAACGATACCTGAAAGGGCAAAGCTTGAATATACGGTTTTTGAACCAAAGTCCTTACCTAGAAAAAAGTAGCCTACGAACAGCAGAATAATATTGATTATCATCATCATGGGGCCAACGTCTATTTTGGGAAAGAAGCTGCTGAAGACAATGGCTAAGCCGCTGACACCGCCGGTTGCAAAATGATTTGGTATTTTAAATAGAGATATGCCTATTGCTACCAGCAGTAAACCGAAATTTATCAGTAAAAATTCGGTGATACGTTTTTTCATAGGGACCGGACTCCTTTGTTATACATTGATAATCAGTTCTTACTTTTCCTTTGAATTATTCCCATAATAAAGGCAGTGAGAAAAGATAGGAAAAAAACAACGCATGCAATCATTACCAGGATTAAATAAGCCAGATCCTCGAAGCCTGTCGAGAAAATTGCCGCCTTGATATAAAAACCAATTCCGGCTAAAGCTGTAATTATACATGGAATATACTTTATAAAAGGTTTATTTCTAAAAATCCTTCCCAGAAAAAAAGTAACCAATATGGCTATGATACTTGCAATTGATATAAAAACATAAAATCCGTTCATATTAAGCTCCTCTTTTGTATAAAATGTTTTACTCAAATTACAATAGTCCCAAATGTATCTTACATAAACAATTTTTATAATAAATCTTAATAATATAATATCTTAAAAGGTGTAAGATATTCAATGGGCCGAGAGCTGTAAATACTTACATTATTTTTTACTGTTTTTATATTCCATTGGTGTTTGTCCCGTATGCTTTTTAAATAGTTTTGTAAAATAAGGTACATCAACATAACCGACTTTTTCTGCAATTTCATAGATCTTCAACCGGGGTGACAACAGCAGTTTTTTTGATTCTTCAATCCTTATTTCGTTCAGAATATCTATGAAATTACTGCCGGTTTCCTTTTTCAGAAGTTTACTTAAATGCCAGGTGCTGATATACAACTGGTCTGAAACAGCCTTCAGGTCCAGATCGTTAAAGTAATTTGCCTTTAATATTTCAATTGCTTTTGCTACAAGATATTTTGAATTTGAGGCTGTTTCACCTGCTTCGGCCGGGGGAGCTTCCTTTGCAGTCTGGGTTATGCCATAGAGCTCCTTTAGTTTGGTTCTGAGGTTTGACAGCTCATTTTGACTGGAGACCTGTTTCTTAAGCTCTGCAACCCCGTCATCTATGGTTTGGAGAAGCTCATCGGTCTTGGTTGGCTTCAGCAATAGCCTGAAGGCTCCCAATCTCACAGCTTGCTGGGCATATTCAAATTCTCTGAAGCCTGTCATAATAATTATAATACACTGGTGATTCAGTTCTTTGATTTTTTCAATCATTTCAAGACCGTTCAAACCCGGCATCCTCACATCTGTAAAAATGATATCGGGCTTCAGTTCTGTGATAAGCAGTACTCCTTCGTCACCGTCTTCGGCCTCGCCGATTATGGTACAATTATGCTCCTCCCAGCTAATAACAGATCGTAAGCCTTGTCTGATAGTTTCTTCATCGTCTATTATCATTACTTTGTACATATACTGACCTCCATTTGATGGTAATACCGAGCAAGTTTATATTCTGATAACTGGTTACTCATTAACCGGAATTTTGATTAAAATGGTTGTCCCCTGTCTTAACTGACTGTGCATGGTAAGGCCGTATTCATCTCCGTACAGCAGCCTTAAACGCTTATGAACGTTTATTACACCAATCTTTGAATTATCACACATTGGGTCATCGATATTGTTAAATATGTCCTCTTCCATTTTTTTATTCAACATTGCCAGTGTTTTCTGATCTATCCCAAGTCCGTCGTCACTGACATTTATATGAAGAATATTATTGTATTTATATATGTTTAGTTCAATAGTACCTCCGCCTTTTTTCATTTCAAGCCCGTGGTAAACCGCATTTTCAATCAGGGGCTGGATTATAAGCTTGGGTATTTTACATTTCAAGGTGTCCTCTGCAATATTCATTACAAAAGATATTTTTGTCCCGAATCTCTTTGATATAATGAGATTGTAATTTCTGATATATTCTATTTCCTTCTGAAGAAGAATAGTGTTTTCCCCTCTTCTGTTAAGGTTGGCATCAATTATACTGGAAAGGGCACCAACCATTTCACTGATTTCTTCGACACCGTTTATTTTAGCCTTCCAGTTAATTGTTTCAAGTGTGTTATACAAAAAGTGCGGATTTATTTGAGCCTGTAATGCCTTTATTTCAGAATCCTTTACGGCAAGTTGAACCTTCAAAACGTTGTTGATCAATGTGTTTATCTGCTGCGACATATTGTTGAAGGTCCTGATAACATATCCCATTTCATCTGATCTATTTATATCTATTGTAACACCCATTGTGCCTTTTTCAATCATTAACATCTTCTTTATAAGAAGGTTCAAAGGACGTATAAGGTCAATATACAGAAAGTTAATAAGCATCAGTATGATTGGTAATCCTATAAGACATAGAATTATGGCTATACTTGCCTCGCTTTTGACGTCCTTTAACAGACTATTGGAGGAAATTTTTATAACAAGCTTCCAATTGGAGGGTTCCATGGTTTTACAGATATAATATATTGTATCGCCGCCTATTCTGGCCTCCGATACTTCCTCAACATCACCCTTCAGAGGTAGTTTGGTTAAATCTATTTTCTGATCACCGGTATTGAAGCTGTATAGTTCTACATTATTGGGGCTTATGACACTTAGGTCGTGTTTGAGTGTATATTCAAAGCTTTTCAAGGTCTTGAAAAGTTCTGCCTGATCAATTTTAAAAACTATCAAGGCTAACTCATTATTACCTCCTGTGGGGGAAAGAACCAATTTTGTGAGGTAGATATCCTTAGCACCACTGTACTTTTGATCCACAACCCAAACCGGTGAACCTTTGCCAGCTTTTGCCTGCTTATACAATTGGGTACTGATCAGAGTCATTGATGTGTTACCGGTATTTGAACGATTTACCTGATAAAGTGTTTTGCTCGAGGTGAAATAAACAGATAGTTCCGAAAACTCATATTTTGAGTATAAATTGGCATTTAAATACCTTGTAAAGTTATTTTCCCAGATGTAATCATTTTGTCCCAGCTCAATAGTGGTGCTTGCTTCATAAATGGTATTGTCATACAATATCTGAAAGGAGAAGGCTCTCAACGTTTCCAGACGCTCGCTGAAAATAAGCGATAACTCGTCAATGGTTGACCTGGAATAATTGAAGGACTTTTCCTTCAGGATCTCCGATACGTTTTGGTAACCGAAATAACCTATTATTATAATAGGATAGCATAGAAATATAATACAGATTATTATCAGTTTTGCTTTTATCGTTAACTTGTTCGACAGGTTTTTAATAAAGGACTTAAGCATAGAGCACCTTTTACTTTCGTTGGTAGTATAGGAGCGATTAAATAATAATTTTCATTTAATCCTTCCTTGGTTATGCATTAAAAAAGTATAAGTTTTGATATATGATATAAGTAATTATACATTTATATATTAAATCCCTTTTAACAAAGTAACAATACCAAAATAGGACAATTAATACCAAGATTATCTCATTTAAAAGTAATAGCATTAAAAATATAATACAAGTAGGTTATCTGCTTTTTAAGGAGGATTCATTAATGAAGAAGAGTTTGAGAGCAACAGCCGTTCTGGTTGCCGTAACGGTTACGGTTTCACTGCTTGCATCATGCAGTACAGGTGAACGGGCTAAAACTTCAACATCAACATCCCCGGAAAATTCAAGCGAAAATGTTAACCCGGCAAAAAGAGTAAAATTCAGGGCCTCTTCGTTCTTTACAGGTGGAGATGCCTGGACAGCCTCATGGCAGGAAGGAATAAAAGATTATATAGCAGCAAATCCAAACGTTGAAATTATAGATGACTCTACTCCGGCAGCTTCAGACGCATTTAAGACCAAAATCAATACCGATTTTGCATCAGGTAATGAACCTGCCGTTACATACGGTTTTACAGGTGAAATAGGCAAGCCTTTGATTACTTCAGGTAAACTGATGGCCTGGGAGGAAGAAATGGCTAAGGACCCGGAATGGAGCAAAAACATAGCTTCGTTAGCTCTGGAGGCTGTGAAGTATGAGGGCATTCAGTATGCTGTGCCGTATCTGGGCTCCTTTGAAGTAATGTACTACAATAAGGATCTTTTTGAAGACAACAACATAAAGGTACCGTCCAATTGGGATGAGATGCTGGCAGCAGTGGATGCCTTTAATAAGCTGGAAATTACGCCGATAGCATGTTCTTTTTCACAGGAGCCGCATTATATAATCGAGCTGGCCATTCTTTCAATGGGTGGTAAAGATGGGCATGACAGGGCTTTTGATGCATCCTGGGCTCCTGCGCTGGACAGAATCAAGGAACTGTATGACAGAAATGCATTTACAAAGGATGCATTTACTATAAAGCAAAATGCCTGTGAACAGCTTATGAAGGATAAAAGGGCTGCAATGTTCATATCGGGGTCATGGTCAATTCCAAAGCTGGAGGGCTCGAACACGGATGTTATGACTTGGAACCTGCTGCCGCGAGGAAAGGCCGATCCGACTTCCATGATTTCCACTTTCAGTTCGGGCTGGTATGTAACTGAAAAAGGAAATAAGGATACAAACGGGGAAGGGGTAAAATTTGTAAAATATATGACGTCTCCGGATAGAGCGGCTAAGTTCTTTAAAGTGGGAGGAGTTCCAGCCATAAACTGTCAGGTAGAAGGAACCTCTCCGTTATTCAGGAAAGGTATGGATTTGCTGGCTCAGGCCAAAGTAATAACCAAACCGGTAGGGGATGTTATGAACCAGCAGGCTTTTACACATATATGGAAGAACCTCCCTTATGTCATGACAGATAAAAAGACATCCCAACAGCTGCTTAATGAGGCTCAAAAACTTGCAAAATAAGCGGTTTCATATATAGTGACGCATGGTGGGAAACCACAATGTCTCATTATAACTAATTCTTAGTTAGAAAGGACAGCCCCTAGCTATTTTGAATTAGTCGACTGATTCCGAGGGGGTATCCGGCAATGACGCTTAAAAGTAAAAGATATATATTCCTGTTTCTATCTCCGGCGATACTGCTTATAACGGTATTTCTATATTATCCGTTATTTAGAACGATACAGTACAGTCTGACAGACTATTCGGAATGGTCGCAAAATTTCAGCTATATAGGCTTGGAAAACTTCAGAAGGCTTTTTTCTGATGTAATTATTGGAAAGTCACTTTTAAATACCTTGATTCTAATGTCGGGCTGTATCCTTATGGAAATAGGCTTTGCCCTCATTCTGGCGGTACTGGTGGACTATACAAAAAAAGGTTTAAGGTTTTTCAGAACAGTATATTTCTTTCCGGTTGTAATCTCAGGATCGGCAATCGGTCTGATGTTTTATCAGGCATTTCAGTATGATTATGGTCTGGCCAATAATATATTGTCTCTGTTTGGAATTGAAAAAATAAACTGGATTACTGAAAACACGGCAATGTTTTTAGTGCTGGTTCCCATCATCTGGCAATATGTAGGTTTCTACTTTGTTATTTTCCTGACTGCAATAGCCAATGTACCCGGGGATATCTATGAGTCGGCCGCATTGGATGGCGTTACGGGTTTTCACAAGACAGTCCATATAACAATTCCTATAATCAAGGAAGTTATTGTAACAACTGCAGGACTGGTTATTGCTGGCTCTTTAAAGGTATTTGATATTGTTTACGTTATGACTAACGGAGGCCCCCTGGATGCAAGCCAGTTATTGAGCACATATCAATATCAGCAGGCATTCGTATATAATGATCAGGGCTACAGCAGCGCGATTTCCGTATTAATTATTGTACTTGGTATATCTATCTATATTATCACAAATAAACTGTCGCAGCGCAATGAAGGGCTGGAATAAAGAGGTGGAGCACTAATGGATGAGAACAGCAAATTAATACCTGAAAAAGGTATTTTCAGATTTAACTGCTCCCAGCTTGTTACATATAGCATTTTATCTTTATGGGCTATAGCTACAATTGTACCCTTAGCGTGGATATTGATAAATTCCTTTAAAAATAATGATGAGATTTTAGGAAATGCTTTTACATTACCAAGGGATTATTTTGATAACGGAACAATTTTTCAAAATTTTGAAACTTTGAAACAATTTTCGGAAAACAATATTTTTCGAGGTTTTATAAATAGTTTTATTATATCCGGGAGTACAATGCTTCTTGTACTGCTGCTGGGAAGCATGGCGGCATTTGTGCTGGCGAGGTTTAAATTCCGGTTTACAAAGCAAATAAAGGTTTACCTTGTTGCAAGTATGTTAATACCGCAATTTGCTGTAATAGTTCCAAACTTTATCATTATGAGGAATCTGGGAAAGGTCATAGACGGTTTCCAGGGCTCATATCTTACTGTTATTATTCCACAGGCTGCGGGTTTAATGAGTTTTGCAATTCTTATAATTACAAGCTTTATGTCAGGGTTACCCAGAGAACTTGAGGAAGCAGCCATGATTGACGGCTGCAGCATCCCGGGAATATACTGGCGGATAGCTGTACCATTGACAACACCGGCTTTTATATCTGTTGGTATCATGGAATTTCTTTGGTCATATAACGACTTGTTAACACCTCTGGTATACCTGACAAAAAGGAATCATCCCGTTACAGTTTTGATTTCAGAGGTACAAAGTCTTTACAGTACCGATTATGGTGCCATGATGGCTGCTATTCTTATAACAGTAATCCCGGTATTAATTCTTTATTTCATATCTCAGGAATATGTCATAAAGGGCATGACTACGGGAGCAGTTAAAGGCTGATACCGTTGAATAATTACATATACAATTTGGAGGAATTGAAGAATGAGGTATGGATACTTTGACAATGCGAACAGAGAATATGTGATTGACAGGCCGGATGTTCCGGTGTCCTGGACAAATTACCTGGGCGTTAAGGATATGTGTGCGGTAATTTCCCATAATGCCGGTGGCTACCTATTTTATAAAAGCGCACAGCACCACAGAATTACACGTTTCAGGCCAAATGCTGTCCCTTTGGACAGACCGGGTCATTATGTATATCTCCGTGATGAGGATACAAAGGATTACTGGTCCATATCCTGGCAGCCTGTTGCAAAAGAATTGAAACACTTTGAATGCAGGCATGGGCTGTCCTATTCAAAATTCAGCAGTACCTATGGCGGTATAAATGCCCAACAGACTTTATTTATTCCAGTGGAGGACGATGTAGAGCTCTGGGATGTAAAAATAAAAAATACTTCCAACAGGAAGAGAAATTTAAGTGTGTTCTCATATTGTGAGTTTTCTTTCCATGGAATAGAGATAGACAACCAAAATCATCAGATGAGCCTGTATTGCTCAGGTTCAAGCTACAGGGACGGGATTATTGAATACGACCTGTTTTATGATCCCGACGGGTATCAATATTTTACCTCCAGCTTTGAACCCGATGGCTTTGATTGCCTGAGGGACAAATTCATCGGTGCTTATAGAACTGAAACCAATCCTGCCGCTGTAGAAAATGGACAGTGTCAGGGCAGCACAGAGCTCGGGGGAAACCACTGTGCTTCTCTTCACAAACATATTGTCATAGAGCCGGGGGAAGAAGTGCGACTTGTTTTCATGCTGGGTGAGGGTAACAGAGAGAGCGGCAGGGTCATAAGGGAAAAGTACTCTGATTTGAATAAAGTTGATGAAGCCTTTCTGCAGCTTAAGAAATACTGGGATAAGAAGCTGGGTATTTTGCAGTGCAATACTCCGGAGGAAGGTATGAACACCATGCTGAATATCTGGAATCTGTACCAGGCCGAAACAAATGTAGTATGGTCCAGATTTGCATCTTTTATCGAGGTTGGAGGCAGAACCGGTCTGGGTTACAGAGATACTGCCCAGGATGTTATGTGTATTCCTCATTCCAACCCTTCAAAATGCCGTCAGAGAATTATTGAACTATTGCGCGGTCAGGTTAATGCAGGATATGGTCTGCACCTTTTCGAACCTGAATGGTTTAATCCGAATAAGTCTGACAAGCCTAAGGTCAAGTCACCGACAGTTGTTCCCGAACCAGATATGGCGAGCGTAATTCACGGGTTGAAGGACACCTGCTCGGACGATGCTCTGTGGCTGGTTCCGGCTATATGTGAGTACATAAAGGAAACAGGAGAGGTTACACTGCTAGGAGAAACGGTAACCTTTGCCGACGGCGGTGAGGCTGATGTATATGAACATATGAAGCGTATACTGGATTTCTCGGCTGAACAGGTTGGAGCAACCGGTATTTGCAAAGGACTTCGTGCCGACTGGAATGACTGCCTCAATCTGGGCGGCGGAGAAAGTGCAATGGTATCCTTCCTCCATTACTGGGCTATTCAGGCCTTTTTAGAAATTACAGAGCACCTGGGAAGGGAAGAGGATACACGAAAATACAGTGCTATGGCCGAGAAGGTTAAAAAGGCCTGCGAAAGTGAGCTATGGGACGGTCAATGGTATATAAGAGGAATCACTGCAAAGGGTGATAAAATAGGCACCAGGGAAAGCCGGGAAGGTAAGGTTCATCTGGAATCCAACACCTGGGCAGTTGTATCGGGTGTTGCAGAGAAGGCAAGAGCAACCTCATGCATGGATGCCGTAGATGAATACCTGTATTCCGATTTTGGTATTCATTTGAACAGTCCGTCCTTCAGTGAACCCAATGATGATATTGGATTCATAACAAGAGTATATAAAGGAATTAAGGAGAATGGGGCAATATTCAGTCATCCCAATCCCTGGGCGTGGGTTGCCGAATGCAGGCTGGGCAGGGGAGACCGGGCAATGAAGTTTTATAATGCGCTGCTGCCGTATAATCAGAATGATAAAATTGAGATCCGTGAGGCAGAACCTTATTCCTACTGCCAGTTCATAATGGGAAGAGATCATACGGCTCACGGAAGGGCACGCCACCCGTGGCTGACAGGCAGTGCAGGCTGGTCTTACTTTGCTGCAACCAGGTATATGCTGGGTGTCAGACTCAGTTTTAAAGGAATGCTGATCGATCCTTGCATACCCGGAAGCTGGGAGGGCTTTGAGGTAACCAGAAGCTGGAGAGGTGCTGTTTACAATGTTACTGTAAAGAATCCCGACAGTGTGCAGAAGGGGGTAAAATCCATTACACTGAATGGACAATTGATAAAGGATGCCATACCACCTCAACCTGAAGGTTCGATCAATACAGTTGAGGTTGTGATGGGTTAGGTTAAAGAACTCGTAGGAACTGCTTAAAACTATAAGTGTATGATGTGTTGAATTTGTTAAGAGGATTCTGGAGCTTATGCACCGCCAAAATTTCCACAAAAAGCGTGAGGAATAGCGATGTGCAAAGTACCATTACGCCTTATCCGGCTCAGGTAAGTGCGTGGCAAGTTTCAAAAATTTTTTTGTGAGCCAGAAAGGCTATGGTACTTATATGATCAAATTTGGTACAGGTGGCTGGAGAGCCATTATTGGTGAGGAATTTACCAAGGAAAATGTTCAGATATTGTCACAGGCGGTTGCCAATATGATGGCAGAGCAGAACTGTACTGCAAAAGGTTTTGTTATCGGCTATGATAGAAGATTTCTTTCAGACAAGGCTGCAAAATGGATGTCGGAAGTTCTTGCAGGCAATGGAATACAGGTTTACTTTATAGAGAAGGTTGCTCCAACTCCGCTGGTTATGTTTACTGTAAGTAAAATGGATACCTTTTATGGTGCTGCTATAACGGCAAGTCACAACCCTGCAGACTACAACGGTATAAAAGTATTTACCAGAGGCGGAAGAGATGCGGCCGAAGAGGTAACTGTCGAGATAGAACATCAAATTGCAAAAGTCGATAAAACAAAAATAGCTTGTATAGACTTCTGTACTGGTTGTGAGAAGGGCAGCATTAAAATAATTGATCCCTTTAATCAGTATATAGACACCATTATAAACATGATTGATATGGAGGCTATTAAGAGCAGAAATCTTAAGATACTGCTGGATCCTATGTTCGGAGTATCCAAAACCTCACTTCAGACCATATTGATCACTGCCAGATGTGAAGTGGATATCATAAACGACAGACATGATACTTTATTTGGAGGGAGATTGCCTTCTCCCAGCTCCCACACTTTGCAGCGCCTCAGAGACCTGGTGATGGAAAAAGGCTATGACCTTGGCATAGGCACCGATGGGGATGCCGACAGGCTTGGTATTATAGATGAAAAGGGTAACTTCATCCATCCCAACAGTATTCTTGCGCTGCTGTACTACTATCTGCTGAAATACAAAAAGTGGACCGGTGGAGTTGTACGCAATGTTGCTACCACGCACCTGCTGGACAGAATTGCAGAAGGCTTTGGAGAGACCTGCTATGAAGTTCCTGTGGGTTTCAAACATATAAGTTCAAACATGGAGAAATACGACTGCCTTATAGGTGGAGAAAGCAGCGGAGGTCTGACTATCAGAGGACATATAAGCGGAAAGGACGGAATATTTGCGGCAAGTCTGCTGATTGAACTGCTCAGTGTAACAGGAAAAAGCCTTTCACAGCTGCTTGAAGAAATTCATCAAAATTTCGGATATTCCTTTATGACTGAAAGAGACTTTAAATTCAGCTATGCCGAAAAGGACCGATTGTTAAAACTGCTCTTTGATGAGAAAAAACTGCCTGAATTCACCTACAAGGTGGACAGGGTAAGTTATATGGACGGCGTGAAGGTTTACTTTGAAAACGGAGGATGGATAATTACCAGATTCTCAGGTACAGAGCCGTTGCTCAGAATTTTCTGTGAAATGGAAAATGAAGTTCTGGCAACTGAAGTAAGCAATCAGATGAAAGAATTTCTTAAACTTTAAGTTAAAACCGTCGGTTAAAAAATAAGCGTAAATCTAATTACCGTTTTAATGACATCAATTGATAAAAATATTTTGTGGGGCTACGTTATGAATGACATAGCCCCGCATATATTTTGAGAAATAAACTCATGAGAAATAAGCAGATTAGTGAAAATTAATAAGCACACTTGTAAAAACGGATTAAAAACAGATTAGAGTACCCCAAGACTCCGGGCTGCGTTTATAAGGAAGTCCTGAACGTTTGTTACAATACTGTTCACACTGAGGCTCCCTCTGTCGTGGAGCTTGCCCACTGCAAACTCGGAAATATCTACTGTATAAAAATAAACGGGACGCAGTTTGCCTTCACTTATCTGCCATGAGGGAGTCATGTTTCCGGTGGCTATGGTGTGAAGCTGTGTAGCAAGTGCAATAACTGTAGTAGCCTTCATTATGTGCTGCCTCATGGCATCCTGGGCTTCATATACATTTCCTATGACTCCCGGCAGGGGACCGTCATCACGGATGGAGCCGGCCAGTACCAAAGGCACATTTTTTCTTACACAGGAAGCTGCTATGCCATCACTGAGATTGTTTTGAGTTACGTAATTTTCTATGGAACCGGCACACCTTACCCTGTTAATGGTCTCAAGATGATGGTAATGCCCATTGTAGTAAAGCTCCTTTGTGTATATATCCTGCCCGAGGCCGGTATGAAAAAGGCCGGCTTCAAGATCGTGAGTCGCCAGTGCATTGCCTGCGAAAAGCGCGTCTACATATCCATTCTCTATGAGACCCGACATGGACCTGCGGGCGTCATAATCGAAAGCTACTGCCGGCCCCAGCACCCAAACAATTGAGCCATGGTCACGGTCATGCCGTAATATGTCATAAAGCTGGTCATAATCTCTGGAATATGAAGACTCCCTGGACTTGCCTGTACGGAAGGCAAAGTTTTGCACTTTTCCGCTTTTGGTGTCTTTAAAGGCATCATAATTTATAAAAACTCCGTTGGAAAGATCTTCTTCACGTCCTATTACAACTTCATCACCCTTTTTGACTCTTCTTGCTTCGGTCGCATAGGGCAGGCCGTCTCTGATAACAACAACACAGTCCATTCTGGGAGCGTTTATCAGTTTCCAGTTTTTGTTTATCTTGAAGTACTCAGGATAAATTGTTGTGGCATAAAAATTATCTGGTAATAGTCCGTCACCGGTTGCCGGCAGCGTTTTAACATCTGGAGCCGCTTCGAAAACAGCTGTACTGAAATCCGGTATGATATATTCGGGAAGTGTAAACAAAAAAGTCATCCTCTCTAAATTAAGTTATTGCATATTAATCTCCATGAGCCGCATAGCGGCCACAAAATATTAATGAAATTATGCTCCTTTATCCGCTATAAGGCGAATAAAGGAGGTTTGATACAATACAAACATTGTATCAATACAATTGCCGGTTTTAAAGACTTTATTATTAATGTTAACCCGAAAATTGATGTTATACTAAAAGAATCCTTGAGAAAGCTTATCCCAAGGATTCTTTTATATTAGTTAACGGCATTCATTACTAAATGGCATTCATTACTAAATGGTAGTCATTACTAAACGGTAGTTGAGCACTGACTCTGAATCGTAACCAAAGACTTTGATATAGTAAGTGCCAGGTGTCAAAGTAACTGTACAATCTCCAATACCGCCATCCGAATTGACATAACCACCGTTGGCATTATAAATGTTGAAATGATAACTTGGGCCGTTATACGGATTGTAAAGGACGATATGTTTGGTTGTTGTTTGTGTTACAGTAAACTTGTAATAGTCGAAATCACCCAACGGATGGATGTTGGCTTCCACGCTGCCATAAAAAGATGAGGCAAGTTCAAGAGTATCATTGTATTCATATGCGTCTCCGCCGTGATACGGAAGTGTAGGTGTGGTTGTAGAGCCGATACTCTTTACTGACAGGGTATAATCACTGCTGGAATAGCCGCTGGAACTCTTTACGCCGATGTAATATGCACCGGGGATTAAGTTTATGGAAATATTCTCATCTGTATTGCCCGAAGCTGTGGATGAATTAAGAGTATTGCCGTTGTAATCATAAAAGTATAAATTATAATTACAGCCGCTCGGGATATTGCTCAGTGTAATAGACCTGTTTCCGCTGTACATTATACTTAGCTTGTAGTAGTCGACATCTGAAGTGGAAGAAATTTTGCCGTTCATGGTATTGCCGGGAGTAATGCCATTTGCATTGGCAAAAGTGTTATTGGGTTCAGCTTCATTAACCGTGGCAGCAAATACAGAACCGGAAAAAGAAATGGATAGCAAAAGTGCAAAACAAATTAATATGGGTAAGAATTTTTTCATTAAGTGTCCTCCGTAAGTTTGAATTTTTAATTGATTTCGGTTGAAGCTAGGGTTTGACTTGTAATTTAAAATGATGTTTTTCCTCCAAGTTTAATGATTAATTTTTTTGAAATGCATTTCTGATTGAGTTTTTCTATTCGAATAGTGAGCTCGAGCTCATGTATATATTATATTTCATATGCCCCATTTTTCCAAACTCCGTATAAGGGTGAACCTGTCCCAAAAGTTGATATCTAAGCTTTTCAGCGCTTAGATAATCCGCAATATTCTAAGGAAAACAGAGCTGTTTCGTTATAACCGGCCCTGGGGAACCCCTGTTTAATATGGCTCACGGGCACATGATAATTTTTCCCGCTAAAAATCTTTCGACACCAGTTTGCAAAAAACAAGAAAACCTTCTTTGCATTTTTCATTTAAGCAAGCTTAAAAAAGTTAAATTTATGTTATACCAGTAAGGGTTTTTGAAGATAACTGTCTAAAATATCTTGTCCTGAGTTACCAAGGATTGACAAATAATTCTGCAGTCCTGAATTATAATCATTTTTGCATGCTAAACAACAGCAGGCATTAAAACAAGATAAGGGATAGTTAAATAATCAATTCCGAAAGTTAAAGCGGGAGATTTTTTCATTAGACAAGGCGGAGGAAGGCGTAATAATTGCTTTATAGCAACTGACGACAACGCAGTATAATGGAAAAATACCTGCTTTAGAGCCGGAAGTTATAATTTAACGGTTCCTAAACAGGGGGTCACACAAATGAAAACAGATATGCTTCCATATAAAAACTTTGGGGGATATGGTTCAGCAGTGAAACAGAAGGGAAAAGGTACAAAAGCGGCAGCTATACTGGATTATCTCAATAAAACCAATCTGATTATCATACCGGCGGCTTTTTTACTGGGCAGAATATCACTTCTGGGAGGGCTGATGCCCTTTGGAATTGCCCTTTACGCGGCAACTTTAGGTCTTAATATCAATAGAATAATGATTTCAATTGCAATTTTTGCAGGAATGCTGACATCAGGTGCTACAGTTCAAATATATACAGCTGTTGTTGCAATGCTGCTGTTCAATGCCATCAACATTCCTTTTAAAAAGAGCGCAGGCTCATCCTTGAGAGTAGGAATAATTGCATTTGCGGGTGTATTGATTCCGGAAATGCTGCTTACATATTTGCAGGGCTTTTTAATGTATGATGTCTTAAAATCACTTGTAAATGGATTTATTATATTTGCACTGGTATTCGTTTTCAAAAATGTTCTTGAGGTATTGGGCAATCCTTCAAGAAAATATTCACTGACAAATGAAGAAATTCTCAGTATAGCAATAGCCATCGCTTTGTCTGTAGGAGGTATGGGCGGTTGGAATATACTCGGAGTAAGCATTAAAAACATTTTATGTATAATTATCATTCTTGTTTTCAGTTTTAGAACCGGTGCCGGTAATGGAGCAGCCATCGGTGTAATTGTAGGAACTGTAATAAGTATTTCGTCAAATTCATCCCCAGTTTTAATTGCTTCCTACGCTTTTTGTGGATTACTTTCCGGAATTTTGAGAAATATGGGGAAAATCGGATCGTGTGTTGGAGTTTTAATGGGAAATGCTCTTCTGACCTTTTATACCAATGGTTCAACCGAAGTCCTTCTCTATCTGTATGAAATAATCGTTTCAATTGTTATTTTTATGCTCATACCTGAAAAAGCAATGGATGCCGTTGTAACAAAGTTTGATAAAAGCCTGCTGGTTAAAGGCGATAAAAAAGCTTACAGCACCAGAATCAAGGAAATAACAGTTGAAAAATTGAACAAGTTCTCTGTAGCCTTTGGTGAAATGGCAAAAACCTTCGATGAAATCTCCGAAACAAAAGCCATAACTGAGAAGCATGACATAACAGCAATATTTGACAGGGTTGCAGATCGTGTATGCAAGGATTGCAGTCTGTGTACCCACTGCTGGGAGCAGAATTTCTGCAATACCTATCAAATAATGTTCAAGATAGTTGAGAAGCTCGACAGCAAGGGGTGGATTGAACAAAACGATATTCCCAGGTATTTTTTAGACAGATGTGAGAGGGTGGATGATTTTGTTACAGCTGTTAACAACGTTTTTGAGCTGTTCAAGGTTGATATGGTCTGGAGGAGCAAGATAGGCGAGAGCAGGGGCCTGGTTTCTCAGCAGTTAAAGAGTATGTCCACCATCATCTCAAATCTGGCTAATGAATTAAATACCGATATCAGTTTTAAGGAGGATATTGAGAACCAGATTGTATTGGAGCTTACCAAAGCAGGAATAAAGAATTCCGATGCAATTGTATATGAGAATAAATTTGGCAAGTATGAGATGACCTTGTCATATAAGGGCTGTGGCGGGAAGAGAAGCTGTATAGGAAGTGTTGAGAAAATAATTTCTGAGGTTGTCGGCCGTAAAATGGTCAAAGATGGCAGCGATTGCGGACTTAACGGTAAAACAAATATCTGTACTATAAAACTTGCGGAAGAAGAGATTTATAAAGTTATCACAGGTGTGGCCAGGCTTTCCAAGCATGAAAAATACGTTTCAGGGGATAATTACACCTTTATAAATACCGGTGACGGAAAATATATCGCTGCATTAAGTGACGGAATGGGGACCGGACACAAAGCCTGTATGCAGAGCAAGGCAACAGTTAACCTTATCGAGCAGTTCATGGAGTCGGGCTTTGACAAGGATACTACCGTTAAGCTCATTAATTCAATACTGGTTCTCAGATCAACAGACGATTCATTTGCAACCATTGATATATCAGTGGTAGATCTCTATGAGGGAGAAGTTGAATTCTGCAAAGTGGGTGCAGCACCTGCTTTTATAAAGAGGGAGGATTACGTAGACACAGTCAGAGCAGCGTCACTCCCTGCCGGTATCCTCATTGATGTGGAGGTTGAACTGATACATAAAAAGGTTTGTAATGGAGATTTTCTGATAATGGTTTCCGATGGCATTGTTGATTCTTTCAAGAACTGCCAGGACAGTGTGAAAGAGGTACAAAATATACTTCAAAACATGGATAGCAAAAATCCGCAAAAGATTGCAGATGACCTGATGGATGAGGCTTTAAGCCGCTGCCAGAACAAAGAACCCGTTGATGATATGTTGGTTTTGGTTTCGAAAATATGGAAATCCAGATAAACCTGGTATTTTATCAAAACTATGTATAAAAATGCTATAATTTCACAAACTAGCCATAATCAGAGTTCTTTGGAGGATGCTATGTTTTATGGAAAATCTAAAAAGGTAATAATTATCAGGGATATTCATTCAAATTTATTTGAGGAGGCAATTCTGGTTTTGAAAGAAGATAAAGAGCAGGAAAAGAACGAAGGCGGTAAATTATCATCCGGGAACAGCCATAATTTTAAAAGTGACTTTATACTGAAAGAGGCAGAGACCATAATAAATAACTATATCAAAGATAATAAGGGTAAGCTAAATCCCGCGCAAAAGAAGCAATTGTTAAAGAAAAATCCTACGTTTATGAAAAATCTTCTGATTAACTCCGCATTATTCGGAAGCATAGCAGCAGTAATTTTTCTATTGATAAAGTTATTTTTATAACGAGGCAATAATGTCCCCAACTCTGTAGGTAGTGGGTAGCTTTTCGAGTTACAGGCGATTCGAGCAAATATCTCCAGTCTCGTTGAAACGCGCAGAGGTAATAAAATTTTTCTACAGTCGAAAAATTTTATCTGAACTTATGTGTTATAAGGTTTGCTCTATTGATTTTCCTTTACTAAATAGATATATTATTATAAGTAAATGCATTTTGATTAAGGAGCAAATAATGAAATTCAAAACTACAAAAATTATAGACTTTTTCTTGCTGCAAAAAGATTTTTATTCAAAGTTGACCGATAAAAATATGTGGCTCTACATAGGGATTGCTTTGGTAGGCATACGGGATGTCATTTTGGGAGTTGTAGGTACAAATATCAATACTGCCGACAAACTTCATGTGACTTTAAATTTGAGGATAGCGGCTATTCTCTTCGTCACTGCGTTGATAATGGGGCTTATAGATGTACTTTGTTTTTCATACCCTGTATTTGATATTATAAAGCATTTCAAGAAGAGGAGCGACAGTAATTCCATGACCATGGGAATGTCGTATTCAAGCCTTCTGACAAAGGTAATGAAAGTCTACATAGTGGTAAATATTATTGTTACTCCCTTGAATATACTGGGCTATTACACAGTTTACGCTGCTAATACCCATCAGTCGGTAACTTTAATGTACATTTCAGCTGTACTTGATATTTTAGCGTATTTCTGGTTTAACGGAGCCATCACTCGTGGTCTGTGTGTACTCTTCAAGCTTGGAACCGGTACCCGGGGACTGATATTTGTTCTGGTATTTTTGTGGAATGCCCTTTTAAGTTCAGCTTTAGGCTATTTGTTTACACAGGTAATAACCAGGTTGTAGTATCAATAAATCAACAGTAAATAAGATCCCGGACGTGGAGGAGTTCACGAAGGGATTTTTTTAT
>JAQSXC010000263.1 GCA_029266335.1 Eubacterium sp.
ACTTTTTTAGCATCTGTAATGAATTTGGCTTGAAGGTTAATATGACCACTAATGGAACTTTACTGGAGAAACACAGGCAATTATTAATTCAAGCTCCCGCTCTCCGCAAAGTCAGCATTTCACTTCACAGCTACGAGGCAAACAGGACAAAAATATCGTTGGACCAATATTTAAATGAGACCTGTGACTTTGTAAAGGAGGCTGCAGATAAGGGGATAATTTGTGAGCTTCGCCTTTGGAATGCTGAGAGTGAAGGGGTACAGGCAAGCAACAGCCTTAATATTAATATTCTTAAAAGGGTGGAAAAGGAATTCGATCTCAATATTGACCTTTCAAAGGAGCTCCTGCTGCGCCAAAACATCAAACTTGCCGACAAGGTATTCCTGCATTTGGCGCAAAAGTTTCAGTGGCCCGATATAGAAAGAGCAGATATTGATGCTGGCGTATTTTGCTACGGCCTAAGGGACCAGTTTGGGGTTCTTGTTGACGGTACTGTAGTTCCCTGCTGCCTGGACAGTGATGGAAATATACCCTTAGGCAATCTTTTTGAGCAGCCCTTAAAGGATATTCTTAATTCCGCAAGAGCTATAAGTATGTATGAAGGCTTTACTGCCCGGACTGCAGTAGAGGACTTATGTAAAAAGTGTGGTTACGCAGTCCGGCATAAGAGAAGCTAATTATATCCACGCAATTAAAATACAAAGTTAATAATTAATCATTATTAATTAAGTAAACAGGATTATTTAACAGGAATTTCAGCTTTCTTTTATAATAAGAAAAGCCACTGTATATACAATGTATTTTCCTTTACATTAAAATGGTATAATGAATTAATGAAACTCTGTATTGAATTCAGATTATAAATTAAGATAGTAGTTAAGTTGATTATTAAAAAACGTAAGTATAAAGAGTAAGTAAACGAAGGAGAATTGTAATTGAACATTTTATCCGCAGAAGGCATATCAAAAAGCTACAGCGAAAAAATACTGTTTAATGATATTTCATTAGGAATTGGTGACACAGATAAAATAGGCCTCATCGGTGTCAACGGAACAGGTAAGAGTACACTGCTGAAGGTGATTGCAGGTGTGGAAGTACCTGATACCGGAAGAATAATTAAAGCAAACAGCGTAAGGGTGGGTTATCTTGAGCAAAATCCATACTTTGAGTCCGGGACAACAGTGCTCCAGCAGGTATTTAACGGGAATTCACCTGTAATGCAGCTTCTCAGGGAGTATGAGCATGTGATAAAAAAGTCGGAGGGAAATCCTGAAGACAAACAGCTTGAGAAGAAAATGCTTGAGCTGATGCAGAAGATGGACACTATGAATGCCTGGACTGTGGATAGTGAAGCAAAAACCATACTTACAAAGCTGGGGATAGAGGACTTTGATGCCGATGTGGCAACACTTTCCGGAGGACAGAGAAAACGTATAGCCATGGCAGGAGCACTGATAAATCCCACTGAGCTGCTCATAATGGATGAGCCTACAAACCATATTGACAATGACTCTGTAGACTGGCTTGAAAAACACCTTAACTCAAGAAAAGGCGCGCTTTTGATGGTTACCCACGACAGATATTTTCTTGAGAGGGTGGCAAATATAATTATAGAACTTGATAATGGAAAACTGTACAGCTATCAGGCAAATTACAGTAAATTCCTCGAAATGAAGGCTGAACGTGAAGAATTGGAGCAGGCCTCCGAAAGAAAACGCCAGAGCCTATTTCGAAGTGAACTGGAATGGATCAGAAGAGGTGCACAGGCCAGATCAACGAAGCAAAAGGCCAGAATAGAGAGATTTGAAAAGCTTCAGGACATTGATGCCCCAAGGCAGGAGGAAACCATCGAAATGCAGGTTGGTTCCTCAAGACTGGGTAGAAAGATTATTGAAATTGAAAATATAGAAAAATCCTATGGTGATAATGTTCTTATAAAAGATTTCAGCTATATTCTGCTGAGAGATGACAGAATCGGTATCATTGGCCCCAATGGAAGGGGTAAGTCAACACTGCTGGGAATTATTTCTGGGGAAATAGAACCTGACAAGGGCAGCATTGAAATTGGGAAGACCGTTAAAATAGGCTTCTTTACTCAGGAAAATGCTGATATGGATCAGAACCTGAGGGTTATAGAATATATCAGGAATGTGGCTGAACATATAGAAACTAAAAAAGGAAACCTCAGTGCTTCCCAGATGCTTGAGCGTTTTCTGTTTCCGCCGGATGTTCAGTGGACACCCATAGCTAAGCTTTCAGGGGGAGAAAAGAGGCGGCTTTATTTATTGAGCATACTTATGGGGGCACCTAATATCCTGCTGTTGGACGAGCCTACAAATGATCTGGATATTCAAACCCTAACCATATTGGAGAGTTATTTGGAGGAGTTTCCCGGTGCGGTCATAACTGTATCTCATGACAGATACTTCCTCGACAGGATTGCTGAACGTATTTTTTCCTTTGAAGGAAATGGGCATATAAACAAATATGCAGGTAATTATTCTGATTATAAGGAAACATACGAGCGGGAGCAGCTTCAGACAGAACAGAAAGCTCCCGGTGGAGCAAGGAAGACAGAAGCCGGCAGCACATCCTCAAGATCTGAGGACAAAAAAGGCAGCAGCCAGGCAGTTGATTCAAATATCCCATCTGGCAGAGGTCAAAAGGAAAGGCCGTTGAAGTTTACTTTTAAGGAACAAAAAGAGTTTGAAGAGATAGATGACAGGATAGCGAAACAGGAAAACTCTATTGAAAAAATCAAGGCTGAAATTAATCAGGCCTCCAGTAATTTTGAAAAGCTTCAGGAGCTACTGGCTCAGCAGCAGAAGCTGGAGGAAGAGTTGGAATACCTGATGGAGAGGTGGACATATCTCTATGAACTGGCAGATAAAATAGAGAAAAGCAAGACTAAAAATTCATAATAAATATTTAGTTAAATAATTTAATTTTTCCATATAATAAGAATACTTACGCATGATTAAACCATAATACTCATGTTTATGGCGGAACTTTTTTAAGACATGGTTATACATGCTTTATGGTAAATACTTGTGATGAGATAACAAGGCATCAATAAATAATAAAACTCTGTTTTGAGGCGGGATATTTTTCGTAAAGCAGGGCGGAGGAAGGTGCAATAAGTTATTATTTAATCGTGCCTAAATATAAAGCAACCCAAAAGGAGAACAAATGGAACAAACATTTGAAAAAATGAGCTTGAACAAGTCGCTTGTAGAAGCACTTAAACTGGCAGAGATTACTGTGCCTACAGAAATACAGCAGTTGGTTATACCGGCTGCACAGAAGGATAAAGACCTTATTTTCCAGTCAGAAACCGGTACTGGTAAAACTCTGGCTTACATGCTTCCGCTTTTCGAAAAACTGGAGACTGAAAAAAAGGAAATGCAGGCAATTGTTCTTGTGCCAACTCATGAGCTGGCAATACAGGTAACCAGGGTAATAGAAATGCTTTCTCTTAACTCTGATTTAAAGGCAACGTCAACACCCATAATAGGGGATGTAAATATTACAAGGCAGGTGGATAAGCTAAGAACCAAGCCCCACATCATTGTTGGAACTGCCGGAAGAATACTTGAACTGATACAGAAAAAGAAGATATCGGCACATACCATAAAGACAATTATAATTGATGAGGCAGACAGACTTCTGGATGACAACAATATTGAGGGTATTAAGGCGGTTATCAAGACTACCCTAAAGGAAAGACAGCTTGTGATGTGCTCTGCATCAATGTCTCCCCGTACAATAGAACGCGCTAAACAGTTAATGAAAGAACCCCAGGTGATTAAAAGCAAAACTGCAATAGAAGTTCCTGAAACTATTGACCACATATATTTTGTTGCAGAGCAGCGTGAAAAGGTGGAAGTTCTGCGTAAACTGGTCAGAATAATAAATCCGCCTAAGGCAATAGCATTCTTTGCTAACGCCGAGGATATTCTTGAAGCAACCGAAAAGCTTAAATTCCATAAATTAAGAGCTGACGGGCTCCACGGTTCAAACATAAAAAGTGACAGGAAAAAGACCATGGACGATTTCAAGTCGGGCAGACTTCAGCTGCTTGTTGCTTCTGATATTGCTGCAAGGGGTCTTGATATCGAAGGAGTAACACATATTTTTAATGTAAATATTACTGAACGTTCAATGGACTATTTGCACAGGGCCGGCAGAACTGGAAGAAACGGAAACCAGGGAATGGCTATTTCTATTGTTACCGAGCAGGAAATACCTTATATAAAACAGTTTGAAAAGGAATTAAGAATTTCGATAATTCCAAAGTCCATGTACAATGGAGTTATTGTGGAGTATAGAAAGGAAAAGAAAAAGTTTGACACTACCAGCGAATATACATCTCCAAAGGCCAGAAGGGATAATAAGGCCGTTTCCAAAGAGGAAGCGGATGGTGACAAACCTTCAAAGGAACATTCCCGCGATGACAGATATGTAAAAAAGACTGATAGAGATAGCAGGCCTGAAAGAAAGTATAAACCCCATGATAAGGATAAAACTGCATCACGGTTTAAAAATAATGACAGAGATGCTAAGAGCTATGACCGGGATGGTAAAAAACCGGCATTCGGAGGAACTAAATTCAAAATCGGCGGTAAAGCAGATGGAAAGTATAGCCGTGATGAAAGACCCGGTTCCAGGTTTAAGAAGGATGGAGAAAATGCTGGACCAAAGTATGGACGTGATGAAAAGTCCGGATCAAGGTTTAAGAAAGATGGTGACAAGTCAGGCTTCAAGTTCGGGCGTGATGAAAAGCCGGGCTCAAAGTTTAAGAAGGATGGGGAAAAGTCAGGTTCAAAATTCGGCCGTGACGAAAAGCCGGGCTCAAGGTTTAAGAAGGATGGGGAAAAGTCAGGTTCAAAATTCGGTCGTGACGAAAAGCCGGGCTCCAAGTTCAAAAAAGATGGTGACAAGTTCGGTTCAAAATTCGGCCGTGACGAAAAGCC
>JAQSXC010000264.1 GCA_029266335.1 Eubacterium sp.
GTCAATCCGGAAGATATTTCACCTATTCGAGATAGGCTTTGGTTAGATAATTCCATATTGGATGATATCACTGCTACGAATCCCTTCCAATTTTCCGAAGCTGATCTATCCATCGTCAACAGTTGGAGAAATCGTGTTTCTGATAAGTTTATTCTACTCAAACATCTTAAAAACTATAGCATATTTCTTGGTAATCAAAATATTTATGGTGTTATCGGTATTGTAAGTCCTGTTGACGAAATGTTTCCTTCTTATATATTGCCATTAATGGTTGAAGCAGTACTGCTTCCTTTTGAAGGAAGAATTATATATGACAGCCTCTTAATACCCTATCGGGTAAACTTTGGAGGCGGTGCAAAAAAAAGATTTCAGGAAGAGTATCGTGAGTTGAAAGACAGATCAGGAATTATTACATCCTTAGAATAACAATATTTTATATCACAACGGTAATACGAACAAAAGGCTATAATTTTTCAGATATCCCTTCAAGACATCTAAAAAATTATAGCCTCTGATTAATAGATGAGAATACCTTTGACTATACTATCTATTAGCTTCCAAATCCCAATAATAATTTCAGAAGAAGTCTCATAAATTAAAATTTGTTAATGATATGTGGTGTTTCTGTTCCATTGCCATTTCCTGCAGTTGTTGAATGCGGTCTGTAATTGCATTACCAATCACTTCTATCCTCTGTTCATCCATGAATTCTGATTGTTTAAATACTTCCTGCAATTCATCTCTCATGCCTTTCAAATTTTCAAATGGAATCCACTCAAAATCTGTAATCAGTTCCATCTGTTTTGACTGCTTTGTATAGAAAGGTTTTGACTATTTGTGCCATTTTCAGTGATTTTTAACTCCACCCAAACATATCAACTGTTCTACCTAATTAAGTTTTGCTTATTTTTTCTTAGAATATACCCAGAAAGTGGGATTCTCTTGAGTTGATTCGTTTCTATGCGTACCATAATCAGACATCATCGAATAAATCATATAAATAGCTTTTGTCTTTGTTAATTTCCCGGCACGGTTTTCATAAAAGAAATCTGCCAAATCATCTTTACGAAGGTCAGTATTTAAGGCCTGTGATAGATCTTGTGCAGATGACACAGAACTCTCACCGCTAGTATTATAAATGCCAGCGAAATCCTCTGTGCCTTTATATTTTGAAAAAATACTTACCAAACAGGTTCTGCACGACTCAATACAAGCTCCTGCGTGTCCTTGAGTATATGCATCAATAGCAGATTCGTATGAATCATAAACTTCTTTGTGTGTCTGTTTCAACCAAGTTTCTACAGAGAATAATTCATCAACCCTTTTTGCATCACCGGCCATACAACTTGATACAATAATCTTATCAAATTCAATACTTATACTCAATCCCAATAACTCGTATAAGTTCGCCAATTCTTCAAAGTCTTCAGCCAGATTTTCTGCAATATAACCAATATTGAATGATTTTGTCAATTCTTTTAAAAAGGATATAATTTCACCATTTTTTTCTTCATTATATAAATCTGTAAAAATGTTATCGAGTAATTCTTCTTAATTCACTGAAATACCCTTTCTTCTATCACACAATTCTCAATCAAATGGTAACTCTTCTACTTTCTTTTTAGACTTTAAACTTTTGTTATCTGATATAACCCCTGCTCTACCAAATCTATCTTCATACATATCTCTAACCCATATTTTCACAGGAGTCTTCCACTGCTCATTTTTATTTGGTATATTTTTTATTAAGCTTTTGGGATTAAGTCCCATTTCTTTTGCCATTTGAATTTCTTCATCATTAAGCTTACATCTTCTCTTGGCTTCAAGCCATAATTCCTTACTATATGCCATTAAACGTCATATCCTTTTCATATAATGATAACTTTCAATCATCCCAAAATGCTCCAGTGCTTCCTTAATTGCTTTTTCTTTTTTTATTGGACAATGGCTGCTTTGCATTCTCTGACTTCGGCAAGTTATAATTCTCCCCAACCTCAATTCCGCACTTTCGAACGCAAACGCTATTCTTGTTTGCGTTTTTTACCTGTGAAATATATAAATTGGTTGTCAATTCGTTAATTGCTTTCTCCAGGCTTGTCTTATACAAATCACATAATCCCCTTTGTATTTAAAACTATTTATTCATTACTTATTTTCACAAACTCATCTAAATTCAGATCTCTCTTTAATTCCTCTTCAGACGGTAAATATGTCATATACTGAGATGCAAATATCTGCCGGTTATCTTCCGGCAATGTATACTTAACAATTGAATCACTTTTATTTGCACATAATACAATGCCAATCGGCAAATTATCGCCCTCATTCATTAATTCTCTGGTATAAGACTTATCAGATTCTTCATAGTAAAAATCTCTCCGTTCCTTATTATTTACCCTCATTAGCAACGTATAATGTGACTAGCTCAATTTGGCAGACAGTGTTTGCCGATTTGGAAAGCATAAATAAAATTGTCTCATGTTTCTTAAATTACGCACAGAAAATCCACGTCCGAACTCTTTTGCTAGTTCATTTGATAAGTAACTTAATAAATTCTTACCGTATTCCACCCTATCATTCTCACCACAAGCAAGATATATCTGTTCTCCGATTTCCCAATAAGCCCCCACCATGGCTGAATTTAAACCACAAACACCTTAGTCTGAGCCGTGATTAGATTATTTCTAATCTGACTGTATGTTTCGTGTGATTGGTTAATCAATTTATTATTTTCCATCTAACCACTCCTCCATGTCAAAATCCAAATGTTATTACATTTACCACATTTCATAATACATTCCACATTAACATAATTCATGATAGAATCAAAGTATATGCTACACAATATTTCAAATATAAATAGTTCATACTATCTTTCCAAGGTGCGTGGTGCGGTGGCAAGTGCTATATTTTATATAACTATCAACTTTGAAATATTCATTTTCTTATTAAATGAAACCTGTTATCCAATTCCATTAATCCAAGAAGTGCTCCCTGTTCATAATTCTCTTCCGGATAAAACTTCTTAAAATAGTAAAATTTATTAAGCAACATAGGAACTGCTAATTTATCAGCAATAAATCCTAATGTAATACAAGCTAGAGACATTGCGTATGGTGATCTGATCTCATCAAGAATTTTTAGTAGTTCTTCTGAATAATCGTTTTGGGTTCTAGCAAGTATTTTTGCCGAATTTTCAATAAACACTGTATTCAAACTTTTAACATACATTTCGAACATTCTAGGTGCAAGTGTTTCCTCATGCTCCAATACTTTTTGATGGAGAAGTGGCTGATTTATCACATCACACTTACCTCTCAGCATCTTCAAAAGTATATCAGGATTATTCTCACGAAGAAGAGTTTCCTTTTCTTCATCTGCTCTATCTTCATACTTACGTACATAATCAGATGCAAATTCTGTTAACAATGGTTCTTGAATCTGTGTATATACAAAAAACTGCGCAGTCAATTCCTTCACAGTATTTTCCTTAAAAAATTTATCAGTTAAAAATTCTTTTTTCAACTTTGTCTCCAATCATCATATAAATGCTCTAATACAGAAAAATCTAGAATGGAGTTCATGTATCCTGCTTCGCACTGTCCCATTTTTTTCTGCTTATATACTAAGCCTGCATTCTTAAGTATTGTCTTCTTATTTTTTCTGATAAAAATAAGTTCCTTTTGTATCAAATCTTTATATGCAGCATCTGGTTCATGATCAACATCATATAACTCCAATTCAGTATCTGGAACCGGTATCATATTACTAATACGTACAGTTCCTTTTAGCTCATCCTCACCCGAAATTCCTTTGAAATAATTCTTAGCATAGTAAGTGTGCTCTTACGAATTACATTTTTTCCATTTTCCCAAATATAATCACTGTCTTTTGGAGATGATAATGGTATGTAATATTTATAATTTTCTATTTTAAAAACTATACCTAAATACTTTCTTGTATGCGAACGCTGCCCTTCTTTATTAGAATAAACATTTGGCACAGTCTTACGCAAATAAGCAATATACTTATCAGATACACTATATAATTCCAGATTTTCCATTTTCTTTTCCTTTGTGCCTAAAAAGAAAAAGGTGAGAGTGTTCTCACCTTTTCCGAGTTTAAAGCTTCCCACTTATACGGTAGGGACTCTCCTGAGTTTAAAGTTTTCCACTTTACGGTAGGAACTCACCTGAGTTTAGAATCTCCCACTTAAATGGTAGGGATGATAGATAAAACATCTATCTTGTTACAATTATTATACGCAACCCATAAAAATATGTCAATAAATTTCAAAAAAATAATTTTGATTACGTAATTATAAGAGAAAATGCCACATTAATCCTGTCTCCACAACCCAATTCAAAATGCTTAATATCAAATCTATCAACTCGACCCTGTCGTTTTTTAGCCTGTATACAATCTATTTTTCTACAGCATACTACACGTCAAACAGTTTACATAATTATACCATGAGTTGACAGATTTGATATTACTTCACGAAACCCAGTATTTTCAATGCTTTCAGAGCCTCACTATTTCGACATTAAAACAATTGTTTCAACGTGCCTTGAGGAGATAAAAAAGATGCCTTTTGAACCTAATGGGGCCTTGGCGGTAGAGTATTTAAAGATAACCTCATATCTATCAGTACCTTTATAACACAAAATATAAATGAATATCTCAATGCAATACCACCAAATGTCACTACATCCACTTATCATTCATAAAAATTATCGTTTTATTCCTGGTAATCGTAAGTAGATTGGCATTCCAGAAAAATAAAGGATTATACTCTTCCTCTGATCAAACTCGAACAACATTCATCTAATATTTTTTGTACAATGGGGTATCATGATGTCTTATATTAGTTGTTCTGTTCCATCCCCTCCCACTTAAAGGCAATATATTACTCCCAATCTACCCTACCGTATTTTTCAAGCAAAGCCCGCGCCTATACCAACTCTTCGTCATGAACGTGTACAGATTTAAAGCGATGATTTCCCTGATTAATAACCCCCTCTTACTCCAACTCTTACAATACCTTAAACGGATATCCTTACAAGCAATATTTTCTGATACGGAGAATCTATCCAGATTATTAAACCTCATCAGATACATCAAAATTAATTTTTTCCACAACCCTTCGGAAGTATTTCCAACCATAGAAAAAGGAATGACAATAAAGGATAATTCTGTATCATTCATTTGTTCCCTTTTCAATAATAGAATATTTAAAACTATTTCAAGAAGGTGCCACGTGTCCTATCCCAAAACGTGATAATTCCTTCTGGAAAGTTTCACATCATATCTTCCAGATGTTTCCTTAATCTCGGAGGCACTCCATTTAGATTTTGGATATTATGAACCACATCTCTTATATTATGAGCTGCTCTAATCAAATGTTTTCTTTTCTCCAAATAATCATTGCTGATATAATAATTCACAGTAATAATTTCCTTATCATGTTCTAACAAAATTTCTAATACATGCATCACCTTTTCAAAATTCCTAGAAATCATCTTAAAACAGCCACTGAAAAATACATCTATTTTTCCAGCCAAGACTTCTCCTAATGCCTGTTTCAATGCTTCATCAAACTCCAATGTATATCCATCGCACACTACTTCAGAAAACTCGTTTTGCTTCTTCGAAGTCGTTTCGGTCTATTAAGCGCTGAGCGACTGCATTCAATGTTTCCGCAAGTCTAACAACATCCTTGTTGGAATCGTCTACTCCGAAGAGGGCGGAACATCACTGGCTTTGGCCTTTACCTCAAAAACTATCAGTTCATCATTATTGCTTATTTTTTTGCCACACTTATATCCTATGAGATCACTGCCCATAGTTGAGGAATTCCTGTTTACCTTGCGATCGTATCGTGTTCTCGGGACAATATAATCAAGCACATATTGAACGTAATCGGCTACTAATATGTCTTCTTGTAGATGTTTTGTCGGCAAATTCAATTGCTTTTGTTGGGCACCACTGAATGCAGGCCGTTTGGATACAAGTCAAATGAGCTCTTACTAAATTTTGGAATTTATATGTCCTATTTTTAGGTTCTAATAGTTCTACTACGTGGCCGCGATAGAATTGGCTCCGACGATCCTGCTGCAAGAGCAGTCTAACAGTTTTATATAACAGACGATATTCCCGAAGTAAATAGCATATCTATCAAGTTATATAATTCATCTGGGGGCAAAT
>JAQSXC010000265.1 GCA_029266335.1 Eubacterium sp.
CCGGGTAATACTGATCTTTCAAGAAAAATTGCCGGAGAAGGTATGGTTTTGCTGGAAAATCACGGTGCATTGCCGATTCCAAATGGACAAGCAGTTGCCCTGTTTGGATCTGGCCAGATTAATTTTCAAAAAGGTGGCGGAGGTTCTGGAAACGTAAATGTAGACTATGTAATAAATCTGTTGCAAGGTATGCAAAACAAAGAAAGTAGCGGTAAGATTTCTTTATATAAACCTTTAATTGACGCATATAAAAGCTATATTTCAGGCGGCGGAAAGGGAGAAATGCCTCTTACTGATACACAGATATCCGATGCTGCAGCAAATGCAAAGACAGCAGTTATTACAATAAGCAGGTATTCATCTGAAGGCTCAGATAGAAGTGCAGCAAAAGGAGATTATTACCTTAGTGACGCTGAAACATCCATTTTGAACAGAGTTACTGCTGAGGGGTTTGAAAAAGTAGTGGTAGTACTTAACACTGGGGGAGTAATAGATACCTCTTGGATAAAAAATTACCCAGGAATCTCAGTTCTTATTGCATGGCAGCCTGGAATGGAAGGTGGAAATGCAGTGGCTGATGTACTGTGCGGAGATGTTAATCCGTCAGGAAAATTGGTTGATACTCTTGCAAAGAGCTATGATGACTACCCATCAGCTGCGAACTTTAGCCAATATAGTGATCATGTCAGCTATGAGGAAGATATATTTGAAGGATACCGTTATTTTGAAACCTTCGATCCAGAATATGAAAAGGTAAACTATGAGTTCGGATATGGGCTTTCATATACAGCTTTTAATATTTCAAATGTAAACGTATCCTCAGATGGTGATAAATTTAACATCACAGCCAAGGTCACAAATACAGGTTCTGTAGCTGGAAAGGAAGTAGTACAAACTTATTTTAGTACACCTCAGGTTAAGCTTGGTAAACCTGGAAAAGAGCTTGCAGCTTTTGCAAAGACTAAACTTATTGAGCCAGGCAAATCTGATGTTGTGAAAATGTCCTTTGCGGTGAATGACATGGCTAGCTATGATGACACAGGAAAGGTACAGAAATCAGCATATGTTCTTGAACCGGGAAATTATAATATATATGTAGGCAATTCTGTGAAAGATGCAGGAAAAAGTGGAGTAAGATATACCTATAAACTTGATAATCTTGTTGTTACAGAGCAGCTTACAGAACAGTTAGCACCTAAGAAGTTATATAGAAGATTGCTGGCTGATGGAACCTATGAAACGCTTAAGAATCCTTCAGTTACTTTAGCCGCATCAGGAGTAACAAAGCTGGAAGCAGAAGATTTCTTAGATGCTGCACAAGGTACAAATTATGTACGTGTTGAAAGTTATAATGTAAATGGTGTTTCAGGTCAATGTATTGCTTATATGAATTACACCGGAAATTATGTTTCTTATGATCTTAATGTTCAAAAAGCAGGAACATATAATGTGGTTTTCAGAGCCTCTAACGGACGTGCAGCCATATCTAATATGATGGGAATTTACGTAAACAATGTGCTGCAACCTAATGTTAATATCACTCTTCCACAGACAGGAGACGGTACAAATAAGAGTGAATGGTATAACTTTGTAGATACAGCTCCAGTAACAATTACACTGCCAGAAGGAGCATGCACATTAAAACTGGTTTCCAATGGTTCCTGCGGAAATATAGATTATATGACTTTTCAAAATACAGAAGATACAGCAATGAGTCAGAATTCAGTTATGAGTCTTTCAAACGCAGCAGTATCCACTGTTCAAAATACTGTACAAGCTACTGAGGCGGCTGGAACTCCTCAAGGTAAAATAATGCTTGCAGATGTCTATGAAGATCCTGCCTTAATGGATAAATTTGTTGCACAGTTATCAGATGGGCAGCTTGCAGATTTATCAGGTGGTAAGAGAGCACAAATTGCAGGAGGCACAGGTGGAATAGGAGGATTGAGTGACTTCGGTATTCCAAGTGCACAAACTTCAGATGGTCCTGCTGGTTTACGTTTATCCAGTCATTGTACAGCATGGCCGGTTGAAACTTTATTGGCATGCACATGGAATGTTGATTTAATTAAAGAAATGGGAATAGCAGTTGGTACTGAAGCCAAGCTGAATAATGTTGATATATGGCTGGCCCCAGGTTTGAACATTCATCGTAATCCACTATGCGGACGAAATTTTGAATATTTCTCGGAGGATCCTCTTATAGCTGGTAAAATGGCGGCAGCTATTACAAAAGGGGTTCAATCTCAGGGGGTTGGTGTCACATTAAAACATTTTGCTGCTAATGATAAAGAGGTAAACCGCAGCAATAGTGACAGTAGAATTTCTGAACGTGCATTACGTGAGATTTATTTAAAAGGCTTTGAAATTGCGGTTAAAGAAGCTTCACCTTGGTGCATTATGTCTTCCTACAATTTAATAAATGGTACGGAAACCGCTGAAAGCCATGATTTGCTTACAAATATTCTTCGTGGAGAATGGGGATATAAAGGCATGGTAATGACGGACTGGGGTAATAATACAACGGCATATAAAGAGGTTAAAGCTGGAAATGACGTAAAAATGTCCACTGGAAATTCTGCTAATATAATGAATGCACTTGCCACGGGGGCTGTGACTCGTGCAGAACTGGAACGAAATATTAAGGATGTATTCAACATGATTATGAAGACAAATGTTTTCAAAAATAATGTTCTTCATCCAGCAGTTTACAAAATAAGTCAAAAAGAGAACTCCAGAATAAAAGCAGTTGACCATGCATGGACCAGCAGCGAAATTGGTGCAGAAGCATGTCAGGACAGCGACGGTGGAACAAATCCAACTTATACAAATGCAAATGAATGGCTTTCGTATAATATAAATGTCCAGAGAGGCGGAATTTACAATTTCTATCCCAGGTTAGCATGTAACACGGCAAATGCAGCTTTCGATATTTATGTTGACAATGAGCTTGCAGGCTCTGTGGTTCAGAAAACAAGCACCGGGGGATGGCAGAGCTGGACTACAGCGTCACCAGCTCAAATTAAACTACCTGAAGGACAGCATACATTAAGACTTCAATTTACAGCCAGCGGTATGAACATAAACTGGTTTGAGTTTGAATTTGTACAATGATTTTATGATTATGGTGCTGAATTCGGCTATTAGGAGGGGAATATGAATAAAAGAATAAAGAGTCTGCTAATTTCTGTTTTAGCCACTGTGATGGTTACGTCACCTTTATTGGCATTGAAAACAAAGGCTAAGGATGAAAAAAAAATTAAAACTGAAGCGGAGAGTAAGGTAAAGCTTGGCATTGACAATATAGATAATTATTTGGGTTTGTTTAAGGATAAAAAAATAGGATTAATAACAAATCCCTCAGGTATGAACAGCAATTTTGAAAATTCTATAGATGTGTTAAATGCAAAGACTAACCTTACAACACTGTTTGCAGCCGAACATGGCATAAGAGGAAACAGTCAGGATGGAGGCACTATAGGCAATGAAGTGGATGTTAAAACCGGGCTGCCTGTTTACAGCTTATATGGAAAAGTAACCAAACCCACTTCAGATATGCTCAAGAATGTTGATATCCTGGCTTATGACATGCAGGATGTAGGAGCAAGATTCTATACTTTTATAAATACTATGGCCTATGCTATGCAGGCTTGTGCAGAAAACAATAAAACCTTTCTGGTTTTTGATAGACCTAACCCCGTTGGAGGAACTGAGATTCAGGGCACCGTACTGAATGAAGATTTTAAATCCTTTGTGGGTATGTTCCCTATACCACAGCGTTATGGACTTACCGTAGGGGAACTGGCTCAGTTAATAAATAAAGAATATAACTATAATTGCAACTTGGTGGTGGTACCTATGACAGGATGGACCAGAGATTTATACTATGATGAAACTGGACTAAATACCTGGGTAATGCCATCACCTAATATGCCTACATTGGATACTGCAATTGTTTATACAGGGAATTGTTTGTTTGAGGGCACAAATGTTTCAGAAGGAAGAGGAACTACAAGACCTTTTGAACTAATAGGAGCCCCTTGGATCAACTCCATGGATCTGGCAGATAAAATGAATAGCTTGAAGCTTCCGGGAGTCGAATTCAGGCCAGCATCGTTTACTCCAACCTTCTCTAAATACGGTCCCGTCTACAACAGCAGCGGAAGGCTGGTAACTGCAGCGCAAGTCTGCGGAGGAGTACAGACCTATGTTGTAGATAGAAACAAATATAATTCCGTAAAAACGGCATTTGCCCTCTTGTACACAATAAGAGATATGTATCCTGAAAATTTTCAATTCTTATCCAATAACTATATTGACAAGCTTACGGGTAATAGCTATATAAGAGAAGGAAAGTATACGCTAAAAGAGCTGTTCAAAATAGTTGACGAAGACTCTAAGAAGTTTAAGGATACTGCTTCAAAGTACTATATTTATACTGATGTCAATATGAACAACAAACATGAGAGTAAGGCAAAGGTAAGACTTGGTATAGATAATATTGATAAATATATTGACACTTTCACAAATAAAAAGGTGGGACTTATAACAAATCCTTCTGGAATGAACAGAGATTTTGTAAGTTCCATAGATGTTCTAAATGGAAAAACGAAACTAACTGCTTTATTTGCTGCGGAGCACGGAATAAGGGGAAATAGCCAGGCTGGAGGCACTGTAGGAAGCGAGACAGATGTTAAAACTGGACTCCCTGTATACAGCCTTTATGGCGCAACACTTAAACCGACCCCGGAGATGCTGGCAAATATTGATGTGCTGGCATATGACCTGCAGGATGTAGGAGCCAGATTTTATACCTATATCAACACCATGGCATATGCTATGCAAGCTTGT
>JAQSXC010000052.1 GCA_029266335.1 Eubacterium sp.
ACTTCAAGCGGGAAGGTGCAGAGGAGCCTTTGCAAAAAGATGTATCTTGAGGGTTCACTGGATGCTGTGTGTATGCATATTCTTGAAGATAAAGAGATGAAGAGTGAGATACATAGCGTCCCTGCCGAAAACACATTCATTTACAGGATTATTCATGAACTACAGGACAGGGAATCACAAAAGAAGATTCTATCCCTGTATTTGCAGGAAGTGTGCTCCAAACTGCTTAATACCGATACTGCTGATATAGATTTGGATAAGCCCGTTACTGGGATGGGGGCAGATTCACTGACGGGACTTGAAATTGCAAATGAAATAAATAAAAGTTTGCGTGTCAATGTTTCTGTTGCAAATATCCTAGAAGGTGCCAGTATTAATGATATTTCAGAGGATACCCTGAATAATCTTGAAAACGAAAATAATTGTGGAGAATTAAAAAATAAAAGTATTACATTATATAAAAATAAAAATATTCTGTCGCATGGACAAAGGGCAATGTATTTTTTACATAAGCTTACGGGGGGCGGTTTGGCCTATCATATATCGAAAGCAGTAAAAATATATGGGGATCTCAAAATTCCAGAACTAAAAAAATCGTTTTCAATACTTGTCCAAAGGCATCCCATGCTCAGAGCAGTATTTGAAGAACATGACGGAGAACCTGTTCAGATCATAAAAGAAAATGGGGAAGTAGATTTCCTTTATGAAGAATTCATGAATCTGGAAGAGGATTCTGTTTCAAAAAGACTTGGTAGCTATGCACAAAAGCCTTTTGATTTGAGTGTAGGTCCATTGTTCCGTGTTAATGTTCTCAAAACAGGAAATGATGAATATGTTCTATTGTTTGTAATTCATCATATCATTAGCGACTTCTGGTCTATTGTTCATATGATGAAGGAACTGGAAAGCTGTTATATATCGCTCCAAATGGGGAATGAGCCTTCTCTTCGGCAGATTAATCATAAATATATAGATTATGTGAACTTGAACTTTGATATGTTAAACGGATTGCCGGTTGAAAAACTTAAAACCTATTGGATGCAAAAGCTGAAAGATACATCCTTTGTTTTAAACCTGCCAATTGATTTTAACAGGCCTCCGGTTCAGACGTATATGGGTTCAACAATTTACCGTCAGGCAGATAGCTCAATGAATAACAGAATAAGAGAGTTTGCCTGCAAGCACAATGTCACCTTATATACTATCCTTGCGGCAGCGTATCAGGTTCTGCTGTACAGGCTTACAGGACAAAGGGATATATTGATCGGGACACCTGTGTCAGGAAGAAACAGAACAGAATTTAACGATATTTGCGGATACTTTATAAATCCCCTGGTATTAAGAGGTTTTATTGAAGAAAATCAATCTTTTCTGGGGTTTCTTGAAGAGTACAAGAAGACAGTCGCTGAAGCCCTTGAGAACCAGGAGCTTCCTTTTAATCACCTTGTAGAAATGCTGGCCCCTGAGAGAGATCTGAGCAGGCCGCCCGTTGTGCAGGCATTTTTCACACTGCTTAAATCGCCAGCCAGGGAATATCAGAATCTTACTGCTCTCTCCATGCCTGATAAAAGCTCAAGGCTATTTGGGTATGACGCCAGGAGTATTGAAGTAGAAAACTGTCAGGCACAGTTTGAACTGTCTCTTTTAGCTTCCGACACAGGACATGAACTGGATTTTTCAATAGAATATAACACAGGCCTTTTTAGCAAAAACACAGTTGAGAGATTTCTTGGCTATTACTTTAAAATACTGGATGAGGTAATTGAAAATCCTGATTTTGACATTGACAGGATTGAAATTCTTCCTCATATGGAAAAAGAAAAAATTCTGTATGAGTGGAATGAAAGTTACAGTGATTATCCAAGAAAAAAATGTGTCCATGAGATTGTGGAGGAGATGGTTCAAAAGAATCCTGATAAGACAGCGGTATTTTTCAAGGACGAAAGCGTTTCATATAGAGAGCTTGACAATTTGGCAAATGAAATATCAAACCTTCTTATAAGGAACGATGTAAAACCGGGAGAAGGAGTTGCCATTTGCATGGAACGATCCATTGAGATGGTAGCTTCACTTTTAGGAGTATTTAAAGCCGGAGCCTATTATATTCCGGTAGATCCCCACTTCCCGTCAGATAGGATTGAGTATATTATCGAAGATTCTAAAGCATCTACCATACTATTAAGTAACACTCCGGGTTCGGAAAGTACTATTTTTGAAAAAATAAGTAATGCACAGAGTAAAGTCCTTGTGCTTGATGAAATGAGAAATTTCTCTTCGGGAAACTCTCTAAAACCCAGCATAGAAACAAGCTCTGAAGATTTAGCATATGTAATATATACTTCCGGCTCAACAGGTAAGCCTAAAGGAGTTATGTTAAAACATAAGGGAGTAGTTAATTTCCTGTTCTCAATGATGAAGGAGCCGGGTATCGGTCAAAATGACAAGATGCTTGCTGTGACCACACTCTCATTCGATATTTCTGTTCTTGAATTGTTTCTGCCTCTTTGCGCCGGAGCAGAGCTTGTTATAGCTGACAGAGCTATAGCCGTTGATGGAGTAAACTTAATAAAATGCATTGTGATGAATGATATTACAATGATGCAAGCAACACCTTCAACCTACAAGATTATTTCAGATACAGGGTGGAACGGGAATGGAAAGCTTAAAATACTATGCGGAGGAGAAGCTCTTCCTCCCGAGCTTGCAAAGAGTTTATTAAGGATGAGTACAGAAGTCTACAATATGTATGGTCCTACTGAGACAACAGTATGGTCATCAGTCTACAGGATAAGAGACGCAAATGAACCGATTTATATAGGAAAGCCTATTAATAATACAGTGATGTATATTCTGGATTCAAATCTGAATCCATTACCAATCGGAACTTCAGGAGAGTTATATATCGGAGGTGACGGAGTTGCTCAGGGTTACCTGAACAGACCGGAGCTCACAGCTGAAAGGTTTATAAAAAATCCGTTTGATGACAAGAATAACAGCATTATTTATAAAACCGGAGACTTGGCTAGATATAAGGAATGTGGTGACATTGAACTGCTTGGAAGAATAGACAACCAGATAAAGGTAAGAGGGCACAGGATAGAACCCGGAGAAATTGAAGCTACCCTTGTTGAACACCCCGGAATTAGAGAGGCAGTGGTTATTGCGGTGAAATTCGATGACGGAGATTTAAGGCTTGTGGCGTATGTTGCCTATAATAACAGTCAGGAGATGAGCAGCAGAGAAGTTAGAGAGTTCCTCAAAAATAAACTTCCGGAATATATGATACCATCGTTTTTTATAACCGTAGATTTCATTCCTTTACTGCCAAACGGTAAAATCAACAGGAATGCCTTACCTGAGATAAAAGAAAATGTATCCGGCGTAGGGAATGAGCATGAAAAAGCTGAGAACAGAATTGAAGCATCTGTTGCTGAAATGTGGAAGCATGTTCTAGGGATCGAAACACTCGGTATGAACGATAATTTTTTTGATGTGGGGGGTCATTCCCTGTTAATGTCAAAAATACATTCCATGCTTATTGAAGCTGGGCTGTGCGGCAAGGATATCTCAATTGTGGAAATGTTCCAATACCCCACGGTAAGGTCATTTTGCAGTCACGTTGTCAATAGGGCAAATAATGATCTGGAGAGTTCAAGAACGGAAGAGCGTAAGGATAGGGAGTCAATCTCAACTTACCAGAGAGACTTAAGAAGAACATCAAGAATGAAGAGGTGATCCACATGAAATTTGCAGACAACATTTCGGTATCAAGCACTGATATTGCTGTTATAGGTATGGCGGGCAGGTTTCCAGGAGCTGATAACATCAGGCAGTTTTGGGAAAACCTTTGCGGCGGAGTCGAATCAATATCATTTTTTTCTGAAGATCAGCTCATTGAAAACGGGATCGCTCAGAGTATTGTTACAAAACCCAACTACGTAAAGGCAGCCGGAATCTTAAATGACATAGAAGGCTTTGACGCAGGATTTTTCGGGTATAGTCCGAAAGAAGCTGCTATGATTGACCCTCAGCATAGAATTTTTCTTGAAACCTGCTGGCATGCTCTGGAAGATGCAGGCTGCAATCCTGACAGTTATGACGGTTTAATCGGTTTGTATGCGGGAGCAAGCCTCAACACCTATTTATTGAATAATTTATACAGTAACAGGCAGGTAATGGAAGCAGGCGGAGGCTACCACATGATGGTGGCCAGTGATAAGGATTTTCTGACAACCAGAGTATGCTACAAATTGAACCTAAAGGGGCCGGGAGTTACGGTACAAACAGCCTGTTCCACTTCACTGGTGGCTATTCATCTGGCTTGCCAGAGTATACGCAACGGAGAATGCGATATTGCAATGGCAGGTGGAGTCTCTGTCCGTGTTCCCCACATCAACGGGTATATGTACCATGAAGGCATCGTGCTTTCAAAGGACGGAAAATGCAGAACATTTGATACTGATGCTTCCGGAACTGTTCCGGGAAGCGGAGCTGGTGTTGTTGTGCTGAAGCTTCTTGAAGACGCAATAGCTGACGGTGACTTTATTTACTCTGTTATAAAGGGTTCAACCATCAATAATGATGGTTCCTTAAAAGCCGGGTATACGGCTCCCGGCCTTGAAGCACAGGCTGCAGCTATAGCTGAAGCTCACGGAGTTGCAGATACAGCTCCCGATACAATTACATACATTGAAGCACACGGGACAGGCACTCCCATTGGAGATCCTATTGAAATTGCAGCATTAACCAAGGCATTCAGGCAAAAAACCGATAAGTGCGGATTTTGCGGCATTGGTTCGGTTAAAACAAACATAGGGCATCTTGATGCAGCAGCGGGAGTTGCCGGATTTATAAAAACCTCACTTTGCCTCTTGAATAAAAAAATTCCACCCACGCTGAATTATAATACGCCAAACGCAAAAATCAACTTATTATCCAGCCCGTTCTACATAAATGACATGTTGACTGAATGGGAAAGCAAAGATGGAAAGAGAAGGGCGGGTATAAGCTCTTTTGGTATAGGGGGTACCAATTCACACGCTATTTTGGATGAAGCGCCTTTAAGAAAGCCATCATCAGCCGAGTACCCATTCAAGCTGCTTGTTCTTTCGGCACAATCACAAAATGCCCTTAATACACTGTGCGGTCAAATTTCTGAATATCTCATGAACGATACAGGCGAAACTCTTGAAGATATTGCTTATACACTCCAAACCGGAAGAAAAAGCTTTGCGTATAAAAAATATCTCGTAGTACGAGATAAAACGGAGGCTTCAGCTCTTTTGCAAAAGAGCAAAGAAAAAGCTGCCATGGCCCAGTTTGCTTCAACTAATTCTTCTGAAGAAACATGGCGTGTTTTATTAGCTTTTGAAGGTGAAACCCATTACTTTGAAAAAGCCAGTGAATTATATTCAAATTTACCCCGTTTCAGAGAACTGATAGACTCCTGTATAAAAATACTGAAAGAAAATTACGGCATTTTAATTGATGCATATGAACTGTTTAATAAGGTAAGCGTCAAAGACGGACAGCCTGAAAAGAGTCAATCAAATGTAAGCAGATTGATATTCCGCTATTCTTTATCGGCGCTGCTGTCAGACCTGGGGGCCGACATTTACTGGATCACCGGAAATGAAGGAAACAGTTTGACTTCCGTTGTCGCTTTAAAGAAAAAGAAATTCACTGATATGCTAGATGAATTTATGAAACCAGACAAACGAAATGGCATCAGCTATGGCTTAACGGAAAATGAAAGCGGTCCAAATAAGGCATCGGAGGAAAGCTTTGAATATATAAAAATTACTGAAAATACAGGATTAAAAGAGTTTCTTGATATTGTGGGGAGGCTGTGGCTGTCAGGTACCGAGATAAACTGGAAGACAATTTATGCGGATGAAAGACGGCTTAAAGTTCCGTTGCCCAAATATCCGTTTCAGCACCAAAAATTTTGGATGAATCCACTAACGGAAGCAAAGCCTCTTGAACGTAAATATGAAAACGACATGGAGAAGGTTCAAGCAGAAATCAAAAAAAGCAGAAATGAAATTGACCAATGGTTTTACACACAGGTATGGAAAAGATTTACCGGCGCTTTTGAATACAAGAATGATAGACAAAAAAGAGATATTATCCTATTTGACTATAATGGAGAAAATTCATTTACAAACTTCTTAAGGCATAAAGAAAACAACGTAATAAAAGTAGTGCCTGGGGAACAGTTCAAATTTTCCCGGGAACATGGTTATACCATAAATCCGCTAAATAAAGAAGATTACCAACGGCTGTTTGACGAGTTGTCAGAAATGGGGATTACTCCCGGTGTAATCATTCATTCGTGGTGTGTTAGAAGCAAGGTCGATCATGATGCAATAGCAAGGGCTGATAGGTCTGTCGATATGGGAGTAAATTCAATAGCGATGCTGCTGAAGATCATAAACAGCAACAAATCATATAAAAATATTGAAATCACTGTCGTAACAGAAAATGCAAATGATGTAACGGGAACTGAAACACTGGCACCTGAAAATGCACTTATTATGGGGGCTTTTAATGTAGCGCAACTGGAATATCCCAATATAATGATGAAATATATAGATGTAGATCTTCCGCTGTCGGAAGATCGCATTTATACCATGGAGAATATTTATGGGATTATATTCGGTACAGATTTTGGAATCCGGTGTGCACTGAGGGGAAGACATATATGGCAAAGATCTTTTGAACAGCTACCTACATATGCTTTTGACCGAAAAAACTCAAAGCTGAAAGATGGAGGAGTTTATCTTATAACAGGAGGATTTGGCGGAATCGGATTTACCTTTGCAAAGTATCTTGCAGCAAACTATAAAGCAAAGCTTGTTTTATTGGGACGTAAGGGAATACAGCACGATATCGCTTTTGCTGCCCCTTCTGACGTAAAAAAAACAAAAGATGCAGAAAACAAGGTTTCAGAACTTGAAAGGTATGGGGCTGAAGTATTAGCTGTATCAGGAGATGTTTCGGACAAGGCGGCTATGGAAAAATTAAAGGCCGGGATTATCGAGAGGTTTGGCCGAATAGATGGAATTATTCATGCCGCAGGAATTCCCGGAGAAGGCTTGATAGAATTAAAAAAACCGGAAGAAACAAGAGCGGTATTGAAGCCGAAAGTTTTTGGAACCTTGGTTTTAAATCAAGTATTTGGGGATGATCTGGACTTTATGGTATTGTGCTCGTCAATAAATTCTATTTGTGCAAGAGCAGGACAGTATGATTATGCTGCAGCAAATGCCTTTTTAGATGCATTTGCACAACATAAGGCCAATTCAGGAGTAACAAATGTTATATCGCTTAACTGGGATACCTGGAATGAAACCGGAATGGCCGCCGAGTATGCGGGAATTGCCGGGATTGATAAAAACCATTTCGAGTACCATCCACTTTTAGGAGAATGCTTATACTCTGTTGAGAATCAAATCATTTATAAGACAATACTTAGCCTTAATAACTGGGAATTGTCCGAGCATGCTATTGCTGGAAAGCCCACTTTACCTGGAACTGCATTCATTGAAATGATATATGGTATGGCAAAGAGACATTTGGGGAAAGGAATTGTCGAACTAAATAACATAAACTTCATGACACCTGTTGCTATTGAAAGCGGTGAGATGGAGATACTGACAATTCTGAAACAGGAAGCCGGGACTTGGAATTTTACAGTATTAAGCCAAAATGAAGATGGTAAAGCCCATTACCATGCAGTCGGAAAAATAAAGCTGTCAGATAAAACAGAACAGCAAACCAAGAAATTGAATTGGGATAAGGATAATTTCAATGTTGACGCCGAACCACTGGGCAAAACAAAATTCGGGATGTATAACATTGAAAGACGCAAAATCATGAGAGGTGAACTTGCTGTTGATTCACTTGTGATATCCCAGCAGGACTCGGAAGGTGTATTGAGAACAATGGAATTTGGACCCAGATGGAATACTCTCCGCTCAGTGAAATACTCAGATAATGAGGCGGTGGGGTTATTTGAGCCTGAAGCCGATCTCACCGAAGATTATAAAATGTATGCAAATCATCCGGCTTTACTTGATTTTGCTACAAGCTTTTTCAGGCTCTATAAGTCACCTGAGGTATTCCTGCCTTTTTCATATAAAAAAATAACATTCTTCAAACCGTTAAAAGGACCTTTTTCCAGTTGGGTAAGGCAGGTATACAAGGATAAGGATAAAGTTAATGATAACACCATGAGCTTCAACATTTCTCTTTTTGATGCTCATGGTTCCCACTTGCTTGAAATAGAAGAATTTTCAGTAATAAGAGTAGATAATTATAAAAAACTTGAACATGGTGCTGTGAAAAGCAAGACCCTTGAAAAAACTTATGGGTTAAAAGAACGGCTAATCATTGAAGATATTGAACCGGGGATAAGAAACCATGAAGGGATTCAGGTTCTTGAAACTGCTCTTAAGGCAGCCACTCAGCATATTGTCATTTCCACCAGGGATTTATCCATGAGGATGAATAGAATTAATGAACTTGCCAAACTATATTCGGACAGCTCATATCAAAATAAAAGCTCGGTCATAAAAGGTAGAAGGCCGGAAATGAATGTACCCTACGTCGCACCGCAAAATGAAACTGAAAAACTGATTGCTTCCATTTGGTCCGATGCTATGGGAATAGAGCAGATTGGGATTAATGACAATTACTTTGATCTGGGCGGAGATTCACTGCTCATTACCGAAATTCATTCTAAATTCCTGGATAAAACAGGTGTTGAGATATCTGTTGCCAATATGCTGCAATACAATACTGTTGCTGCAATTTCAGCATTTATTGATGAGAAGGGAAATAATAACGAAGAAAAGCTGAAAAAGATAGAGAACATTGACACAATTACGGATAAAAGGAGAGAAAGCCTGAAAAAAATAAGGGAAAAAGCTCTAATAAAAAATGAATTTATAAATTATAGAGAGGAGTGATTTTGTGCAGACATCATCGGAACCAAAAGTGAAACTAAAAAAAGCTCGAAAATTAAAAAGAGTACTTTTGTACTTAGGAATAGGTATTCTGGGAATTTCAGTACTGGCATCTTGTGTTTTGGTTTACTTCGTAAACAAGGCGCAGCCAAGATACAACGGCAATGTAAGTATAAAAGGGCTGGAAAACAGTGTTGAAATTCTGAGGGATAAGTATGGCATACCCCATATTTATGCATCCAATGAACATGATCTGTTTATGGCGCAAGGCTATGTCCACGCCCAGGACAGGCTCTGGCAAATGGAAATGTACCGAAGAATGGGAAGCGGCAGACTGAGTGAGGTGTTGGGAGAAAGTACTCTTTCTGTTGACAAAATGTTCAGGATATTCGGTATCAGAAGAATCGCAGAGGAATCAGAAGATAAGCTGGATAAGGATACATTGGAAATTCTAAAGGCTTATGCACAAGGAGTTAATGCATTTATCAACGAAGGGAACCTGCCACTGGAATTTGTTCTTCTGGGCTATTCACCTGAGCCTTGGACTCCGGTGGATTCAATTGCCTGGGGAAATATGATGGCCTATAATATGGGAAGAAATCATCAGTCGGAGCTAATGTGGGCCGAAGCAATATCTCTTCTTGGTCCGCAAAAAGCACTGGACATTTTGGGAATTAACAGTAAGGAAAATCAAATATATTTTCCAAAGGAAATAAACTACTCTACTTTCGGGACGAAATTAGCCCAAGCTCTGTCACCGTCTGAGATAAGTCTTCCGGTTGAAACCACTTGGGCAAGCAACAACTGGGTTGTTAATGGAAGTAAGAGCGACACTGGAAAACCAATTTTGGCAAACGATACTCATTTAACGCTTCAGATGCCTTCGATCTGGTATGAAAACGGACTCCATGGCGGAAAGTTCAATGCTGTGGGCTTCTCTTTCCCAGGATCACCTTTTGTAGTTATTGGCCACAATGAAAAAATAGCCTGGGGAAATACAAATCTCGAACCTGATGTGCAGGATCTCTATATAGAAAAGTTTGATAACACCGAAACACCGAAAAATTATGAATACAAAGGCAAATGGCTGCCATTGAAGACTTTGGATGAAATAATAAAAGTCAGATACAAAGACCCCGTGAATTACAAAATACTTATGACGAATCACGGTCCTATTATTAATGATGCATATGAGATTAACAAAGAGGAACCTCTATCCCTTAAATGGCATCTGTCTGATGGGACTAAATCAATGGAAGCATTAAGAAAGCTTAATCTTGCAGGTAACTGGAATGAATTCAAAAATGCTTTAAAAACGTGGGATACCTTAAATCAGCATTTTATTTATGCCGACACTGAGGGCAATATTGGGTACCAGGCAGCAGGTAAAGTTCCCATAAGGCCCCAAAAGCACCAGGGAATCGTCCCGATGCCCGGGTGGACAGGGGAGTATGATTGGTTAGGGTACATACCATATGAGGATATGCCCTCTTATCTGAATCCGACTGATGGAAAAATTGCCACAGCAAATACAAAATTAACTGATGACCATTGGCCGTCGCCCTACAGTGAAGAGTGGGAAAACCCGGATTACAGGGTTAAAAGAATCAGCAGCCTTCTGGATGAAAAATCGAAAAATTCAGTTGACGATATGAAAAAAATCCAAAGTGATACATATTCGCTTCAGGCTGAAGGACTTATAAAATATTTGACTCAGATTAGTCCTGAAAGCGAGGCAGAGGCTGAGGCAATAAAGAGCTTGCAGAGTTGGGATCTGAGGTATGAAAGTACCAGTGCCCCTGCTCTGATGTATGACCGCTTCTATGAAAACCTGATAAAAGAAACAATAGGAGACGAATTTAAAGATGCTCCCGGCTGGTTTAAGATGCTGATAGAGGAACATATAACCTTTAGATTGGCAAAAAATATGGAAGGATGGGTTAAGGACAATAACACAGTGGTATTTGATGATGTAACAACTAATGAAACAGAAACAAGAGATATTATTTTCAAACGTGCGTTTTCCAGAACAATTGAGGAACTTACAACTGAATACGGAAAAAACATAACAAAATGGAGCTTGGGCGAAGCTAATAAAATCTCATTTAACCATATTCCATTCGGGCAGAGCGGAGTACCATTGCTTCAGAAAATATTCAACAGTGATGAAATCAAGCCTTCAGGAGGAAGGTATACTGTTAATCTTTTCATGATGGTCAGGGAGGGTGAAAGCGAAACAAAGGATGGATTCGGGCCTCCTCAAAGAATGATTATTGATACCGGAAACTGGGATAGCATGCAGACAATTAACCATACCGGGCAAAGTGGACATATGTTTAGCAAAAACAGAAATGATCAAATTCACATATGGGAAAATAATGGTTATCATGATATGCCTTTTACAAAAAGTGCTGTTCAAAAAACAGCAGTCGATAAACTTACACTAAATCCATAAAACTGCAAGATTTTCAAACTAATTTAATTTATGGGGGGATTGGGTTGTGTACAATTTGGACAAATATGACGGGAATCCTTCAGAACATATAGCTATTATCGGTATGAACGGGAGATTTCCCGGAGCAGCTGATATAAATCAATTTTGGGAAAACTTAAAAAACGGAGTTGAATCTATAAGGTTTTTTACAAGAAAAGAGCTGGAAGAGGACGGTGTTGACCCGGATTTGCTCAATAATCCTCAGTATATCGGCGCTGAAGGGATGCTGGAAGGTATGGGGCTTTTTGATGCGGAATTTTTTGGAATAAGTCCGGCAGAAGCTGAATTGTTGGATCCTCAGCACAGGCTTTTCCTCGAATGTGCATGGGAGCTTATGGAAATATCGGGCTATAATGCTGATATATATGACGGAAAAATAGGGGTATATGCAAGTGCAAACCTAAGCAGTTATCTTACCAGAGTCATTATGTCCCAGGACAATGTGAAAAAGAATGCTTCAAGCTTTCAGGTATTACTTTCAAATGACAAGGATTTTGTTGCTACAAGAGTATCCTACAAATTAAATCTCAATGGACCAAGTATGAGTGTTTCTACGCTTTGCTCATCGTCGCTTGTTGCGGTTTATCAGGCATGTCAGGCACTTCAAACCTACCAGTGCGATATGGCAATGGCAGGCGCCGTGGCATTACAGGCTTCACGAAATGAACTGTTTTTTTATCAGGAAGGTGGGATTGGTTCCGCTGACGGTCACTGCAGGTCTTTTGATGACAATGCAACAGGAACAGTCAGCGGAAACGGGGTAGGTATTGTCATGCTCAAGCGTTTGGAAGATGCTGTCCGGGACTGTGACACAATACATGCCGTTATACGGGGGCTGGCAGTAAACAATGACGGAGCGGGGAAACCAAGCTTTACAGCTCCCGGCATAGACGGACAGACAAATGTAATTGCCGAAGCTCTTGCTATGGCAGATGTTGATCCTGAAACAATTTCATATGTTGAGGCCCAGGGAACCGGAACAAAAATTGGGGATTCGATAGAAATCCAGGCCCTGACAAATGCATTCAAAATGAGAGGGGCAGAAAAGAAAAAATATTGTGCCGTGGGGTCGGTTAAGCCGAATATTGGACATCTTGTAAATGCCGGAGGAGTAGCGGGACTTATAAAAACTGTTCTTGCAATGAAGAACAGGATGATTCCTCCAAGTATTAACTTTCACACACCAAACAAAGACATAGATTTTGAAAACAGTCCATTCTATGTAAATGCAGCCCTTACAAAATGGGAAACCGGAGAAATACCGATCCGTGCCGGTGTCAGTTCGTTCGGGATTGGAGGAACCAATGTGCATGTCGTACTGGAGGAAGCTCCTCCGAGTTTGAGCTCCGGGGAATCACGGGAGCAGCAGCTGATTATTTTATCTGCCAGGTCTGAGGAGGCTTTAAATAAACAGGCTTGGAGGCTGATTGATTTTATAAAACATAATGAAGATGTAAATTTTAACGATATGTCATACACTTTGAAGGTCGGCAGAAAAACCTTCGATCATAGGCTGGTGTTTACTGCTGATGACTCTGTCGAAGCCTTAAACAAGCTCAAGTGCTTTTTTGAAAATGAGTCGGAAGATATTTTAATAAATTGTAGCGGAAAATGTAAGAATGCCTTCTGTTTCGGGGATGATGAGCGCTTGCTATACTTTTTCGACATTTATGAGGCTGAACCACAAATAAAATTAAGACTCCTCGATTTATCCAAACTAATTTATAGCGAGACTAATGAAAATATCATGGATTATCTGGAAAATAAAAAAAGATTGGACTCCATTGTAAATGAAGAGCAGAGGAACATTTTGAAAAAGTTACTGGTATTTTCAATGGAGTATGTGCTATACAGTTTTTACATGAATCTCGGAATAACTCCGCATATGCTTATCGGTTATGGAGTTGGAGAACTTGTAATTGCTTCAATTTTACATATTATAAAACCGGAGACAGCTATAAAATTCATCCTGGGTAACATTCTTGGCTCTGAACCGCTGGAAATAGACAAATCCAGGCTTGAGAAGCTATCTGTAAAGATTTTCTCCTTCGCATCGGGAGGGATTGTTAAGGACACAGCGGAATATGAGTCGGCCTTAAGGAATTATGAAAATTTGTCTGCTGCTTCCAATCAAATTGCTAAGGATGAGTTAAACGGGATGTCCGGTTATAACTATATCACCTTAGGATGGAATTCAAAAATTGGTGGATTATATAACCATGATATCAGCGGAGACTATCCAGGTCAGGATTTGGAGCATACTGCCGATGGTCAAAAATATAATTTCTATTCGGAGATGGTGAAATTCATAGGAAAGTTGTGGCTACAGGGTTCTTTTATTGATTGGAATTGTTTTTATAAAGATGAAAAAAGGAAAAGAATAGTATTGCCCACATATCCTTTTGATAGAAATCTCTATTGGATTAAACCGGCCAATCATATGAAGTTCGGGGATTCCGAAAATCGTGGCGATATAACGCAAAGCAGCGGAGTCGTGGTAGGCGGCACCGAAGAATTACTATGCGATACATTGAAGAAAACCGGGTTGGAGCATAGGACTCTGTATGTCAGGCCGAATTTGAGGACTGAGTATGTCGCCCCACGGAATGCACTGGAAGAGGAACTTGAAGAAATATGGAAAACAGTAATGGGGTTTGAAAAGATCGGAATTGACGACAATTTCTTTGAACTTGGGGGAGATTCATGGATCGCATTAAAAACTATGAGAAATTTAGAAGACATTACCCAGAAAAAAATACCTGCAGCAGCGCTTTTCAAAAATCCCACCATAAGAGGTCTTGCAGAAATAATATCTGTTAACGGACAGGGTTCCCCAGAAAAAGATTCAAAAACAAATAAACTTGAGGATAGAAGGTCTCAAATGGCAATCCGGAATTCCATGCTAAAAAAAAGAAAAATATAGGATGTATATAAACACGTTATTTACATCAAACCTAAATTATGTAATGCAAGCCATTTATTGACTTAAAAATAAGTGTGTGGTAGTATTTACCAGTATCATAAAAATGATTTTATATATGAAAGGAGACTGAAATTGTTAAAAACTGAATTTCGTAGTCAAAATGCTTATCAATATAGACGTTCTGGTGCTACAGGTTGGATAATCTCACATGTTATGAGATATCCGCATTTTTTAGTAATGGCTATCCTGGGAGCAATTCTTACCAACATAGGCTACAGCTATAGGCAAATGCTTATTGGGCAAGCCTTTGATGTTATTTCAAAACCCGGCTGGGAGCTTACTGTGTTAGGAACGCTGGCTTTGAGTGTTGCCTTCGTAGCTGTTGCGGAAGGGTTGACAGGGCTTCTGTGCTATTACTCTATTCATTTTACAGGTCAACGTGTAGAAAGGGATGCACGTGACGAGCTTTATGTCAGTCTATTGGGGAAAAGCCAAACCTTCCATAGCCAGCAAAGAATAGGAGATATTTTGTCCCGTGCGACGAATGATATACGTTCTCTCAATACAATGTTCAGCCCCGGATTAATGCTTATTATGGATGCAGGAATGGCAATCGTTATGCCAATCATCTTTATTAGCTTTATCAACTTGCAACTGCTCCTAGTACCAATAATTTTTGTGGTTTTATGGGTTATTACCGTAATGCATTTCAGCAACAGTCTGAATCCGGTAAGCTGGGCTCAGCACTGTCAGTTCGGGGTCATGGATGCGGAACTGACCGAATCAATAAACGGCATTGAACTGGTGAAGGGCTATGCGCAGGAGAATCATGAAAAATCCAAGTTTATTGACAATGCCCGCAAATATCGGGATTATTTTATCCAACAGGGAAAAATTCAAGCCCGATATCTGCCGATGCTTATGTTTGTTTTATGCATGGCTGCCGGCTTTCTGCACTCGCTGTTTCTGTGGAAGGCAGGAGGCATAAGTTTAGGTCAGGTAGTATCATTTGTTGGATTAATGGGAACCTTTAGGGTTGCCACCTCTATTTCCACATACTCATTTACAATGGTTCAGATGGGTAAAGCAGGTGCCGAAAGAATCCTGGAAATCATAAACACAGAAACAGAGCTGGATGAAAACCCCCAAGGTATATCCGAACCGATAAAAGGAGAAGTTGTATTTGAAAATGTAAGCTTTGGATATAAAGAGAACCAGGTCATTAAGGATATCACCTTTTCAGTTAAGCCGGGAGAAACAATTGCCATTGTAGGTCAAACCGGATCTGGCAAAACGACACTTACAAGGCTGATAAACCGGATTTTCGAGGCTGAGGAAGGAAGGGTTCTGGTGGACGGTAAAGATGTCAGGGAATGGAATATGGAATCGCTTCGTTCACAGATTTCTTCCATTGAACAGGATGTATTTCTATTTTCCAAAACCATAGCGGAAAACATTGCTTTCGGTTGTAAAAATGCGACCAGGGAACAGGTTGTGAAAGCGGCGATGGAAGCTCAGGCACATGAATTCATAACCTCTTTTGCCGATGGTTATGATACTGTCATCGGAGACCGTGGAGTTACCCTGTCGGGCGGACAGCGTCAAAGAATTGCTATTGCGCGGGCATTTCTGACTAATCCTCGTATTTTAATCCTTGACGATTCCACCAGTGCTATAGACAGTCAGACTGAAGAGCAGATTCATAAGGCTATGCGCCGGATAAGCAGCCAGCGCACTACATTTATTATTACACACCGCCTGAGTCAGATACGTTGGGCTAACCATATTTTTGTAATGCGCCGGGGTAAGCTGCTTGACCAGGGGACTCATGATGAATTGCTTTTACGTTCGCAGGAGTACAAAAACATTTTTTCCAATTTGGATTAGACCTATTAACAAAGTAATGTACTTCAGAGGCTTACTGCCGATAGTAAATTACTTGGAAAAGGTGAATTTTATTTATACGCTATGTATTTAGATCTCAGGACAGGAGGAAAGAACTTTGGATATTTATGAAGGATTGGAAACCGAGGTTTATGACCGAAACTATAAAGATTGGGTTCTGCTGAAACGGATTTTTACATATTTTAAGCCATACTCACGCCTTATGCTTTTTATTGCAGCCTTGATTGCATTGGACTCAATTACGGTAGCTGCAAGTCCGATTTTGATTGCAAAAGCAGTAGACATTATAGCCGGAAACCCTGATAAGAGTATTATCGTCATCATGGTTGGAATAATTGTTTTACTTGGAATAGTTGGATGGGTGGCGAATTATGTACGGCAGCGTTTTGCGGCTATTATCGTCGGAAATGTTGTATTAAAGCTCAGAGAGGATGCTTTTTCAGCTACTATTTCGAATGACTTATCTTTTTATGACGAGCATTCTTCAGGGAAGATAGTCAGCAGGGTTACTTCTGATACACAGGATTTTTCATCGGTGGTAACATTGATAATTGATTTGTTGAGCCATGTACTGGTCAGCGTAATACTTATTGTCTGGCTGGCATCCATTAACGGCTGGCTTACGCTGATTCTGATATGTATGATGCCTGTTGCAACTGCCATAGCACTTAGCTTCCGCCATTTTGCCAGAAAAATCACACAGAAGGCCAGACGTATTGACGCTAATATACACGCGCTGATTCAAGAGTCCATCAGCGGTATTATGATTGCAAAAATATTTCGGCAGGAGCAATCCTGCTACTCTGATTTTAAAAACTGCAACAATCAGTCCTATCAAGTTGAGTTGCGCCGTGGGTTGACTTTTAATACTATTTATCCGTTTATTGCGATGGCATCCGGTATTGGTGCTGCAATTCTGATTTACTCAGGAGGCATTGCAGTCCACAATGAAAATATCAGTGCCGGTACATGGTTTCTCTTTATGCAGTCTGTTGCATTCTTTTGGTACCCCTTAATGAACATAGCATCATTCTGGAGTTTGTTCCAAAGCGGTCTTTCTGCTTCGGAGCGTGTTTTTTCACTGATTGATGCCGAACACCGGGTTAAACAGAATGCATCTGAAGCAGTGGAAAAGATAGACGGCCGCATTGAGTTCAAAAAAGTTGATTTCAGATATAACAACCGTGAAAAGGTGCTCACAGGTTTTGACCTGGACATATGCCAGGGTGAAACTCTGGCGTTGGTGGGCCACACAGGTGCTGGAAAGAGCAGTATTGCAAAACTGGTTTTACGGTTTTATGAATTCCAGAGCGGACAAATACTCATTGACGGGCAGGATATACGCAGTCTAGATCTTGAACAGTATGTCCGTCATATAGGAATCGTTCCGCAGGACCCATTTTTGTTCTCCGGCACTGTCAGAGACAATATCCGCTATGGACAGCCGTGGGCAAATGATGAAGATGTATTGAATGCTGCAAAGCAGATTTCAAATGGAGATTGGATTGCGGATTTGCCTGAAGGCATGGATACCGATGTTGGAGAGAGGGGGGCAAACCTTTCAATGGGGCAGCGGCAGCTGATTGCATTATCCCGCGTTATTCTAAAGGATCCCGCCATATTGATCCTGGATGAGGCTACGGCAAGTATCGACCCCTTTACGGAATTTCAGATTCAAGAGGGTTTGGATAAAATCACCGAAAAAAGAACAAGTATTATTATTGCACACCGCCTGTCCACCATCAGGAATGCGGACAGGATTATAATGCTTGATCACGGAAGGATTACTGAGGAGGGAACTCACACTGCTTTAATGGCAAAAAAAGGCCAATACGCCCAACTTTATGACAAGTATTTCAGACATCAGTCTATGGAGTATATTGAAAGTTTAAAATCAATAGAGTAGTAAATAGCCATTGTATTTTGCACTTGGCCATTTCAAATTTGTTATTGAAGGAGAACTATCTTTTATGAAAGCAAATCTTTTGACCAACGCCTTAAAATACTATGCGGAGCATAGTGATATCACTGATCCCCGTGAACATTCGGATCTTTACAGAGATCTTCCTAAAGATATACCAGGACTTGTTAAGGCAGTGCAGGGAATCATAATTCATGGAGCAGAAGGAGAACATTATGATATAAAGTTTTCAACGACCCAACTAAAGGATGAACTTCTCCGCAGTGTTCCGCAAATGCTGGCGCAAATCAGGAAACTTGATCCAAGGCCGCTGGTGGCATCAAGGGAGCCTGCCCAGCGCCTTGTGGGAATGTGCCGGGATTACTCCATTTTGTTGATTTCCTTTCTCAGGCACCATAAGATACCGGCAAGACTAAGGGCCGGATTTGCTGATTATTTTAACAGTAAGATAAAATATGAAGACCACTGGCTGGTCGAATATTGGGATAAGACCACTTCAAGGTGGGTATTGGTGGATCCTCAGCTGGATGAAATCCAGAAAGGTGATTATAATATAAATTTTAATACGCTTGATGTAAGACATAGTGATGGTTTTTATCTTGCGGGGCAGGCATGGAAGGTGTGTAAAAGCGGAGAGATGGACCATGAAGATTTTGGATATAACAAGTACTGGAAAAGCTGGCGTTCTATCCGAGGAAATATGCTTCACGACTTCAACGCCCTTAACAAAATAGAATTGATGCCTTGGGATTTATGGACTGATTTGTTTACAAAGACCGAGAGGGAACTTGGCAAAGAAGATCAAAAGCTGTTGGATCAGGTGGCAGACTTAACTGTCAGGCCTGATAATATCGATGAAATCAGGGAGCTTTATGAAAGGCTTCCGTATAATCATGCTCAAAAAATTAATTCGCGAATGATTCTTTTGGGACTTTCGGGTAACATGAAAATGACAGACCCAAGTGAGCTTCATCATAAGAACCAAGACATATTGAGCGCCTATCAGACGCAAAAAACCGAAACTGCGGATACCAAAGGATTGAAATTGCCTGAACTTTCACAAACTCAGGGTGATACCATTGGAGATCCGGGAGAGCTTGTGATTCGGGGAGCAAGGCAAAACAATCTTAAAAATGTTGATATTAACATTCCACGAAACAAATTAGTGGTAATTACAGGTGTAAGCGGCAGCGGGAAATCCACTCTGGCCTTTGATACAATCTATGCCGAAGGAAGACGTCGCTATATGGAAGGGTTTTCGTCTTCTGCAAGACAATTTATGGAGGTTATGGAGAAACCCGAGGTTGATCAAATTCATGGCTTAAATCCACCTATTGCAATCGAGCAGAAAACCGTAAGCCAAAACCCCCGCTCAACCGTAGGATCTTTGACGGATGTTGCGGATTATTTGAGAGTATTGTTTACTCAGGTAGGAACCTTTTACTGCCCTCAGTGCGGCACTGCAATCCAGCCTCAGAATGTGAGCCAGGTTGTCAGACTGCTGGCTTCACTTGACCAGGGAACAAGTTTTAAAATTTTGGCTCCGGTTGTCCGAAATCAGCTGGGAGCGCATTCGGAACGGATAAAAAAAATTCAGAGGGATGGATATAAGCTTATCAGGGATAATAAGAAATTTATCGATGTTTCGGACAAAATGCCGGGGCTGGACAAAAATATATCACATACTATTGAAATTGTTATTGGAGAATTTGCCGTTCCTGAAAATGATATTCAGCTGATTTCCAAGTTCCAGACAGATTTGCAGTATAGTGTTGATACAGCCTTCAATACAGGAGACGGAATCCTTGTAGTCATATTGAAAAACGGAGAGGAGATAACATACAGCAAGCGTAATATTTGTACCAATTGCGATCTGCTGTTTCCAAGCCTTACTCCGGCAATGTTCAATCATAACCGCCATGAAGGTGCCTGCCAGGAGTGTAATGGATTGGGAGTAAAGCTCAGTGTCGATCCGGAATTAATTGTTACAAAGCCATATTTATCTATACTTGATGGGTCATCTCCCTGGTGGGGCGTTCTGCGAGGTAAGAAAAAAACTGGAAACTGGATGGTCGGAGAATTATATGCTCTTGCAGAATACTACAAGGTAGATCTGGATCTTCCCTGGGACAAATTGCCTGAGGAATTCAGAAAGGCGGTTCTGCTTGGCACAGGGGACAAGGAGTACAGCTTTTCTTACGTATCAAACGGAAGAGTTACGGAGATTGTGCGTCCGGCTTTGGGTGCAGTGACAAATATTAACAGGCTTTTCCGTGAGACAAAGTCGGAAGCAAGTCGACTTACCTACATGCAATTTATGAGAGAACAAAACTGTGAGGTGTGTCAAGGGGAACGTCTGTCCATCGATGCACGTTTTGTAACGGTGGGCGGCAAACGTATGCCGGAGGTAACATCGATTCCTATATCACAGGTATATGAATGGATTTTATCATTGAATGAAAAATTAAACCCTGTCCAGATGGAAATTGCGGGCGGTATTATAAAAGAGCTGTCTACGAGATTGCAGTTTATAATAAACGTAGGTTTGCATTATCTTTCTCTTGACCGTGCCGCTCCGACACTGTCCGGAGGGGAGGGACAAAGAATACGGCTTGCAACTCAAATGGGATGCAATCTAGTTGGACTGCTGTATGTTCTCGACGAACCGTCCATAGGATTACATCCGAAGGATCATAAAGCATTGATTAATACACTTGTAAAGTTAAGGGATGCAGGAAATTCCGTGTTGGTAGTAGAACATGACGAGGATACCATGAAAGCGGCCGACTGGCTGATTGACATCGGACCTGGGGCAGGAGTGCTGGGGGGCAGGGTTATCTCTTCCGGGACTCCGCAAAGTGTTATGGATGATCCCAATTCCTTGACGGGAAAGTATCTAAGCGGAAAATTACAGGTTTCTCAGCCAAATCTTGAGAGGCGAAAACCAAAAGGTTGGCTGACTTTGTCAGGGGCTTCCGTCAATAACCTGAACAATCTGACGGTACAATTCCCATTAGGTGTGATGTCTTGTGTGACGGGAGTCAGCGGCTCAGGAAAGAGCAGTCTCGTGACCAGAACCTTAGCTCCCGCACTTGATCGGCTACTGAACGGTGCCCAAACTTTCCCGGGACCTTATGAGCAACTTGATGGTTTAGAGCAAATTGATAAAATGATTAATATAGATCAGACACCTATCGGACGGTCCCCTCGCTCAAATCCCGCTACATATGTAGAAGTCTTCGAAGAAATCAGAAAGCTCTTTGCAAGCCTTCCGGAAGCAAAAACAAGGGGTTTTAAGCATGACAGATTCAGTTTTAACTCCAGCGGAGGTCGTTGTGAAGCTTGTGAGGGTTATGGAAAGAAACGTGTTGAGATGCAGTTTATGCCTGACGTTTGGGTAACCTGTACCGAATGTAACGGAAAGAGATATAACCCTCAAACACTGGGAGTGAAGTATAAGGGAAAAACAATCTCAGATGTGCTTGAAATGGATGTATTGGAAGCACTGGAACTCTTTTCCGGGCAACCGAATATAGTTCGGATATTAGGAACATTGCGCGATGTAGGTCTTGACTATATAAAACTGGGCCAAAGTGCTTTGACATTGAGCGGTGGAGAGGCTCAGCGAGTTAAGCTTGCGAAGGAGTTATGCAGGTCCGATACCGGTAAAACAATTTACATACTGGATGAGCCTACGACAGGTCTTCATTTCGCTGATATACAGAAACTTCTGAATGTGTTGCAGCAATTAGTCAACATAGGTAATACAATCATCATTATCGAACATAACATAGATGTTATGAGAGCTGCTGACTGGATTGTTGATATTGGTCCTGAGGGAGGGGATGGGGGAGGCCATGTGGTTGCGGTTGGTACCCCAGAAGAAGTATCAACAGTGGAAGAAAGCTACACCGGTCACTTTTTAAAGAATCATTAACCATACGCTCCGAAATTTCGACTATAAAGGATGTATCTTCAGATGAAAATACATCCTTTATAGTATATGAGTAACGAGTTCTGTATAGGGGTGCAATTTGAGAAATATCAGCTTTTTTGTACACAAATTCGCATACAAATAACTGAAGATTTCAATTCTTAAAAAGAAAGGTTGAGTATGATATTTATTTTCTTATCAAGATTGCAAGTAACTCTTGGCCGTAGTCAATATAATAGGTTGATTATATAGCAATTAATTAAAAAATAAAATCTCCTTGATGTGTCAAATTACTTACACATACTTCGACATTTTTTACATTTAAAATAATATATATTATTATCAGGAACATTTATTGATTCGAAGGGAGGAAATTATGTATATTTTGAAGCCGGCCGTTGATGGT
>JAQSXC010000053.1 GCA_029266335.1 Eubacterium sp.
TTATCCCTCCATAATTAATTACTTTCTCCATAATGATAGTGTTCAAAAAAAAATTATTAATATACAGAATTTTTCTTGACATCATTGTTCCATAAGCATATTATAAAAATAAAGTGAGTACTCACTCATTTTAATAATTTAGCATTCTTATAGCTATATGGGCCAATAAAAAACCAATTGACTATGTGCGGTTTTGAAAGGATGAATAAAAGAAATGAACTCAAATGTGGATTTATCAGAACTGGAACTACCCGAAAAGGAAAAAAGAATACTTGAGGCAGCAATACAGATATCAAATGAAAAAGGCTTTTCGTCCACTACAACAAGTGAGATTGCAAAAAGAGCAGGAATTGCAGAAGGAACTATTTTCAGGTACTTCAAAACAAAGAAGGATATTATGCACGGAATTTTGCTGCAAGCCGTGAAGATTGCTGCAGATAAGGTTGTTCTTACGTCGCTGGGCAAAATATTTAAAAATGAAGATCAAAAGGATCTTAGAACCATTCTCAAGGATATACTCATAGACAGGCTTGAGCTGGTACAGAAGTTCTTTCCCATGTTCAGGGTAATTTTAAGTGAAGCACTGTTTCATGAGGATATCAGAGAAGTTATGTACAACAACCTTTTCACTAAAATGGAGCAACAGATTCTGGCCTTTTATAAAAAAATGGCTGAAAGCGGCCAGATACGTACAGATATTGAACCGATGACAATCATGAGAAATATTATAGGCAGCTTTTTTGCTTTTATAGGGCAGAAAATGCTCTTCACCGATAATTTCAAGCTGTCGGAAAACGAAAAGGAAATTGATGATATGATTTCATTGCTTATTGATGGGATATCCCCTCAGAAACAGCAGTAACAAGGAAGGAGAAATTTATGGAATACGCCATCCAGGTTGAAAACCTCACAAAAAAATTCGGAAGCTTTACAGCAGTTGATAATATAAGCTTTTCAATTCCCCAGGGCAGTATTTTCGGTTTTCTGGGACCAAACGGTTCCGGTAAATCCACAACTATCCGCATGTTGTGCGGAGTTCTCCACCCCACCGGCGGTAAAGCTCTCATAATGGGCAAGGATGTAACCAGGGACACCGAAGCTGTAAGACAGAGTCTGGGTTATATGAGCCAACGTTTCAGTCTCTATGAAGACCTTACTGTTGAAGAAAACCTTGAATTTTATGCAGGTGTATATGGATTATCAAAAAAGGTTACAGAAGACAGGAAGAAAGAACTTATAGCCATGGCAAACCTGACAGGCAAGGAAAAAAGTCTTGCCGGTACTCTTTCAGGAGGCTGGAAGCAGCGCCTGGCTCTGGGATGTGCCTTGATACACAAGCCAAAGCTTTTGATTCTGGATGAACCGACAGCCGGGGTCGACCCTGTCTCCAGAAGAGTTTTCTGGGAAATAATACATGCTCTTGCCAGGCAGGGAATCACCATTCTGGTTACAACTCACTATATGGATGAAGCCGAAAGCTGCGATACAGTAGGCTTTATACTGAACGGAAGGCTCATAAATATCGATTCACCTCGAGAGCTGATACAAAAGGAAGGTGCAAAAAATCTTGAGGATATTTTCATAAAGTATGTTGAAAAGGAAACAAACCACAAGGTGGCAAGTGCCTTTAACGACCTGAAATTCCTGAGAGGAGATGATCAGCCTGAAAGAAATATCTGATACAATCCTCACAAATTTCAAGTCTCATAAAACAACAAATGTCTTTTTTATTCTTTTACTTCGTGCAAGGCACGTGATGGGAGGCTATCATGAGTAAACCGGGCTTCAGCTTTAAAAGATTTATTTCTATTATCAAAAAGGAATTTATTCAGGTTAAACGTGACCCTATAAGCTTGAGACTTCCCTTTGCCATGCCAATAGTGATGATGCTGCTGTTTGGTTATGCCGTCAATACTGAAGTAGATCAGATTCCCACAGCTGTTTATGATCAAAGCAATTCCGAAGAAAGTAAAGCCTTCCTTGACAAGTTCACTGAATCGGAATATTTTGTTATTTCTGATACGGTTGCAGATGAAGCCAATCTGACTGAACTGATTGAAAGCGGAGATGTTAAGGCCGGACTTATCATTCCTGCAGATTATTCAGACAAAATGAAAAGTAATGCCAATACCGAGATACAACTCATTATAGATGGAACTGAGCCGACAACTGCAAGAACTGCTCTTGCAAACGGTCAGCTTATTTCAAGAGCATATGCTCAAAAAAATATTTCCGAGAAGCTTATTAAATATGGTATTACTCCTGATCAGCTTACCGGGTTGGAGTTAAAAACAAACGTCCGGTACAATCCCGATATGGAAAGCACCAGGTTCACCATACCGGGACTTGTTGGCCTGATTCTTCAAAACATAACAATCATGCTCACAGCCTTTGCCCTGGTCAGAGAAAAAGAACGAAGCACAATAGAACAGCTGATAGTGACTCCCATAAAACCTTCCGAGCTTATACTGGGGAAGCTTATACCTTATATTGTTATCGGTTATTCAGGTTTTCTTTTCTCGCTGGCCCTGTGTGTATGGGTGTTTAAAGTCAGTGTGACCGGTTCTCTTGGACTGTTATTACTTTTAGGATTCCTGTTTGTTTACTGCTCACTGTCAATCGGTATGCTCATATCCACCTTTGCAAAGAACCAGATGCAGGCAATGATAGTAATGGTCTTTGTACTTCTGCCCAGCATTCTTCTGTCGGGCTTTATATTCCCAAGAGATGCCATGCCCGCAGCTATCAGCTATATAGGATATATTATCCCTTTGACATACTTCCTGGATATTATAAGGGGCATAATGCTCAAGGGAATAGGTATCAAATATCTGTGGCAGGACACTGCAGCCCTTCTGGGGTTCACCGTAGTAATCCTGTTCATTGCCACAAAGCGCTTCAGAAAGAGTTTGGACTAAGGACCAAAATGGAAAATTAATATAATCGTTCCTATATATTCACGCAGGTTGTCAAGGAAATCTTTTTGATACTGTAAATTTTGCCTGCTCATAAATCCCTCCGCAATATTAGAAATCAGATTTACACAAAACCTGCGTCCGTTATTCCATTCAATTCTAGCACCAGTAAAATAAAATATAAATAAATATTTTATTTGAAGGTGCAAGATATACCTGGCTTTATTACAAAATTAATTGGTGCTCCAGGTTTGGTTCACTGAAAAATGAAAAGGCAATATTTAATTGTTACTGCTGCAGGCAATGTGCTACAATTTAAATAAAACAATTGCGGGAGCCTGTTATATGACGACCAAAGGGTATTATACGACTAAGAAGCATTATCTAAGCATAAAATTATTAATAGCTGTTATTATTATATTTATAGTTGCAGGTATCTCAAGTTCCTCTTTAGCCGCAGCAGTTCAAACAGAAGTAAAGAAAACCGATCTGGTACTGGTAACTGATTACACCCGGGATTTTAACATTGATATAAAATATGCCACCTGTGACAATTTTGTTGGGAAAGCCATGTATCCTTCTCCAACCTGCGTCCTTACAAAAGGTACACTGGATAAACTGATCAAAGCAAACAACCTGATAAAAAAACAGGGGTACTACATAAAAATATGGGATGCTTACAGACCTCTCAGTGTACAGAAAATCATGTGGGAGGCCACACCAAATAAAAACTATGTTGCAAACCCATACAGGTCAGGTTCAAAGCATAACAGAGGTGCAGCTGTTGATGTGACCCTTGTAGATAAAAGCGGTAAGGAGGTTAAAATGCCAACAGGATTTGATAATTTTACTGAAAAAGCTTCTCCCAATTACAAGGGTATGACCGCTGAGCAGCGGAAAAATCTTAATATACTGTCAAAGGCCATGACAGCCTCGGGGTTCAGAACCATCAGCACCGAATGGTGGCACTTTGAAGACACTGAATATGCCAATTATAAAACACAGGATTTATCCCTTAGTAAGTTTGACAAGACAAACCATATACTAACCCATAAGACAATATCAAACCTGAAATTTCTGAATAACAGTAATACCTCCCAGCTAATCGTGGTAACTTCAGTAGTTGACAATACATCAAACGTAATAATCAATACATATGAAAAGAACATAAACGGCTGGGTTAACGTACATAATAATATTACCGGATATATTGGAATGGAGGGCTTTACAAACAATAAAAAAGAGGGTGATAAAAAAACACCTGTAGGAGCATATGGTATAGGCACCTGTTTTAGCAAAACCTCCAATATCGCCACCGGACTGGAATTCTACAAGTATGACTCCAAAGATGTATGGGTGGATGACCCAAAATCTCTTTACTATAATACTCATCAGAGAGAGCCCGTAAACGGAAGATGGAATTCTGCCGAAAACTTCAGCAAAATGAAGAACGGAGTTTATGATGTGTTTTTCAATCTGGAATATAATAGTCAGAAGATAAGTTATAAAGGAAGCGCCATATTTTTTCACATAATTAATCCAAATATGCAGATCAAGTACACAAATGGCTGTGTTGCAGCTGACAGAAAAAATGTATTATCAATTGTCAAATGGCTTGATAAGAAGAAATCACCTATGATTTTATTAGGTCCGCTGTCCGGGATAGCAAAATACTGATTGTATATTTTTACATTTGATTCTATAATTTATGGTAACAGCTTACACGGCATTAAACATGCTACTGCAAGTTAATATGGTTTTTGTAAGATTTGTAAATTTATTATTAAGAGGTATCTATGGATAATAATTCAAGTTTTTTGTTCAGAAGTAAATTTTTCAGGTATGGCTGCTATCTTCTGCTGACCCTGCTGATTATTTTCATGTTTGGAAAAATAGATTTCTTTTTTTCACCCATACTGAGTTTTTCTTATTCAATAATTTTTCCGCTTCTGTTCGGGGGATTGTTGTTTTATATTCTGAGACCCCTTGTAAGGCTGCTTGAAAAAAGTAAGATGCCAAGCATATTTGCCATAATTCTGGCTTTTATCATTGTGCTTTCTGCATTGGTTCTGATAAGTTCATATACGGGTTCCATAATCAAGACACAGTTTACAGAATTTGCTCAAAGTCTTCCAGTTCTTTATGAGAAAGCTGAAAATACAGTTAATAAACTGTTAAGCAGCAACCTATTGAGCTACTTTAACTTTTCAGACCTTCTCACAACCGATATACCGAGCAAAATCTCGGGTTTTGCACAAAATCTGGCTGCAAATGTAGGCAAGAGTACAATTAATTTCATCGGTGCCATAACAAATGTTGGATCGATAATAATTATAATACCTATTATTCTGTTCTACTTCCTGAAAGACGGCAATAAGTTTGTGCCTGCAGTAGTAAAATTCGTTCCGTCAGCACACAAGAACAATGTAAGAAAAATTCTGACAGATGTGGATTATGTTCTGTCAAACTATATAGCCGGCCAGCTTCTGGTAGCCTTCTTCATAGGTCTGCTCATGTATATAGGCTACCTCATAATAGGTCTGAAATACTCCCTGATACTTGCTATTTTTGCCATGATAACCTGTATAATACCGTTCTTCGGCCCCTGGTTGGGTATTATACCGGCCATTCTGCTATCCCTGGCCGATAATCCGTTCATGGCAGTGAAAATTTTTATCGTTATGACTATAGTTCAGCAGATAGATAACAATTTCATATCCCCTCAGGTTATGAAGAAAAGCATGGATATCCATCCACTTACAGTTATTCTTTTATTGATGGGCATAATCCCCATATTGGGCTTTATCGGTCTGATAATAGTCATTCCTCTCTATTCGGCTATTAAGATAACGCTTAAAAACATAGTAGAAATATATTATCCAAAATATGCGCAAACTCTTGAGCTCGACAAACCCAGTCCTGAAAAGCCTAAAAAGACCTGGAAATTTGACTTTAAAAAGAAAAAATAATAATTTATCTTTAATTAAAAAGAGACAGTAAATTGTATCTCATGTATTTTACAATTTACTGTCTTTTTAATTATTTAAGTTTCTCTTTAAGTTGTTTTTCCAGTTCCTTATTAATATCATTCTTTATGTTTTGAACGCTGCTGTTGACATTTGCGGTTATTTCCTCTTTTGCCTGCTTTACCTTGGAATTAAAAACCGAATCTGCTTCCTTTTTTACATTATTATAGTAACTGTTAATTTCCTGATTAGCACGTTTTATTTCGTTATTTGTATGCGTTTCTATCTCCTTATTAACCTGCGAGGTCTTTTCTCCTATATACTCTCCGACCTTTTGCTTATACTGCTCATCAAGTTTATCACCTTCGGTATTTGAAGCAGATAAAAATCTCCCCGTTATACTATTTATGCCCTGTGAAATTAAACCTATAATATTAGTATCCAGATATGTTGCAGCAAATACTTGAACTCCAGCTGTCATCAAAGCAAATATAATTACACCTGTAACTACCTTTTTTCTCATAGCTGCCTCCTTTTAAACATAACCCTCGTTGGTTTACATAAGTATTATACGGGTTTAAAAAAAGTTCTCAATGATAAATTATAGGCAGAACGGCATAAATATGGTATTAGTGGTATTAGAAATTATACCTGGAATTTCTTATTGTGTGAAACTAATATTCAGTTTTACAACCTCAGACTGACTTCCTATTCGCACTGTTGGCCCCCAGGTTCCATATCCGCAGGAAACCACCAGATTAAAGCTGCCATCCTTGAAATGTCCGAAATCTTCTTCAAAAATCATATTTGTTACCAGGTTTGCTGGGAAAAACTGCCCTGCATGGGTATGTCCGGAAAGCTGTAAATCTACTCCCGCCTTCCTTGGTTCATTTAGTTCGGAAGGCTGGTGATCCAAAACAATTACCGGAAGCCCTGTGTCGGCTTCTTTGAGTAAATCCTCAAGAGCAGTTCTCTTGTAGCCAAACCTCTGGCCGGTTTTATCTTCCCTGCCCACCAGGTAAAAGCTGTCATTTACCTTTATGGCTTTATCCCTCAAAACTATCGCCCCTGTGGCCTCTATCATACTTGTTATCTCATCTGCCGAGTTTGAAAAATAGTCGTGATTCCCCAGCACTACATAGGTTCCAAATCTGGATTTTATTCCTTTCAGTTCCTCCAGCATATTACCTTTTTTAACAGGTTCAATGGCACTATCAAATAAATCACCGGCAATAACCACCAGGTCGGGTTCGGTCTTATTTATTAACTCCACCGCATTATGCAGCCTGTCCCTTCCAATGATTTCACCCAAATGTATGTCTGAAATCATGGTGCATTTCAACTGACTCATGTTACCGGCTTTTTTATCTATAGATACTTCATATTCGTTGACCTTGGGAACAATTGCATTATATGTTCCCACTGCCAATATGATTACCACGGCTGCAACTACCGAAAAAACAATAAACCAGGTATTGTTTTTTACTACTGCGGGTATAAGGTTAAACCTGTTTCCAAGAAGTCTGAAGATGTCAATTATAATTACCAGACACAGCAGATACACGAAGGCAGCGATCCAATATCCCCCGATGGTATTGATAACACGTCCCGGCAATTCCGGTAAAAAGCTTCTTCCCAGCATGCCAACAATAAAAGACACCGCAAACAGGAAGATTATAATCCAGTAAATAATCTTATTTACTGAAAATTTAGCATTTACCCCCTGTATACCTCTTAACCCGATGTAATAGTTCAGCAGTCCATAAATTATTAAAACTATTCCCACGAAAACAAATTGCATTATGTAACCCCTTTTATCCATATGTTTATACCTTGATCCATTATTAAAATATTTACCCTAATTATTAGCTTTAATACTTTCCAATCTATTTTTATCCTAAAAATTTATTTTAATATACCATATTAAACAATACTTTTACAATATATATCAGTTTACTCTGTAATAACAAAGGTAGTAAAGCCACTTTTGTCTGCGCATGTGCCTTTCCCGGACAAATAAAAAGGACAAGTTTTCGCTTGTCCCTTAAAAATAAATATTATTTTGAGGTATCTGTGTCTGCTTTACCGTCAAAGTTATGGCCTTTACCTTTTCTTCCATTTTCCATTTGAGCCTTCAGCTCGTCAACAGTTATTCCTTTTTGTGCAGCCAGTTCTTCCAGTTTCTTCTGTCTTTCAGCCTCAAGCTTTGCCTTTTCATCCTCATAAGCCTTTATGATGGTATCTTCCTGAGCCTGGGTTATTGTTCCCGCTGTTACCAGACTATCCAGTGCCTCTTTTATTGTCTTCTTTGTTCCATTGGCAGGCTTCATTGCTTCCTGTACGGCTTTTTGCTGATCAGCAGTTATGGTTCCGCCGGTAACAAGTGCTGCAAGAACACTTTGATGCTTATTGCCGCCTCTTCCCTTGAAATCGCCGTTTACACCTGCTCCTCTATTTTCTCTTTCCTTTTCCATTTGAGCCTTCAGCTCGTCAACGGTTATTCCTTTCTGTGCAGCCAGTTCTTCCAGTTTCTTCTGTCTTTCAGCCTCAAGCTTTGCCTTTTCATCCTCATAAGCCTTTATGATGGTATCTTCCTGAACCTGGGTTATTGTTCCCGCTGTTACCAGACTATCCAGTGCCTCTTTTATTGTCTTCTTTGTTCCATTGGCAGGCTTCATCGCTTCCTGTAAAGCTTTTTGCTGATCAGCGGTTATGGTCCCTGCTGTTACCAGGTTGGTTAGAACCTGAGACTTCTGACCTTCTCCCTTTCCTCTAAACATTTCAACCTTTTGGGACCTGGGTTTTGATGTATCGGAAGCACTGGATTGAGTATCAGCTGCAAATGCCAATCCCATTGAAGTAACCAGTACTGCCATACCCAAACCCAACCCGATAATTTTTTTTGTTTTGTTCATTAAACGACTCCTTTTAATTATTTTATAGATGATCATCTATAAGTTGAAGAACAGTAAAATAATTAAACCCTTTTTAAAGGAATAGTTATTTCACTGTTCCTTATTATAGCCTTGGAATATGTTGTTATTGTGAGATATTTATGAATAATCTTTGAATAGGGAATTATATTTTTATTACATGAATTTTTTAATGATTATCCCTGACTGACTTGAATATATTATAACAAGGGAATAGATGTCCACGGTACTAAAGGGCGCCTTTGCCTCGCTGCAACGCCGCTTAAGGCCAATTAACCTCCTTTATTCGCCTTCCAGCGGATTGGGAGTATAAATTTCATCAATTTTGGGGCTGCTTTACGGCTCATGGAGGTTAATATGCAAATACTAAGAAAGCGATTGCTTATAATATCAGTTTTCCTGCTGGCATTTTTCATAGTGGCAATATGTCTGAGGGTCAGTAATCAGGAAAACTCCAATAAAGATTATATGATGGGCGGTACATTTATAAAAAGTCCGCAGGATGTAAGCATCGATCTGGCTGCCTCCAGTTTGTCAAGGCAGACAATACAAATAATAAATAAAAGAATGTTAAATCTTAATGAAACCTATTTCAGACCTTCAAGGCTTAAAGCAATTAACAATACTTTTATGGACTATGAAACCTTTAAAAAGAGTTTTGATACTGGCACTGTCCCGGCAGAATTCATGAATTCACCTGTAAATTCAGCCATTAATTATTTCAGTGTGCTTCAGCAGGCCTCAAATCTTACGGAGGAAAAAAACGGTGGCTGCGGCACAGTAGGCTATGCACTTGAACCTTTTCCAATCTCTTATTCCTTTTTGTCCGAAAACAATAAAAAGTCCATGAGTTACGAGGAATTTGTCAAGTCCTTTGAAGGTATAGGCCATATTAACCTTATTAAGCTTATCCCAATAGTTACGGATTCACCTGACATGAGCAAATTCTTTCTGGAGCTTGAAATATTGGAAGGAAGCGGTGTAGGAGTAACTACCTTTAATTATTATACCGGTCAGCTGGATGTTGCAAAAATCAACGGCCTGTATTATATAGATGCTCTATCACTGTCTCCGGAAGATTTCTTCTGTGCGGCTTATCATGGCTGGGCTCACAACGCAGAATCCTATGTTGAAACCGTCTATGGTAATTGGTGCGGGCTCATCTCAAAACAGTATGCCCCTGATCAGGACGATTACAAGAAAAAAATAATCATTGACGGTGTTGATGATAAAAAATATATGTTTGAATTTGCAAAACTGACAAATGGTACAGATCTTCTGATAAATACACTTGTAAAAAAGAAGGGAAATTGGGTACCGGTAGAAATAGATGTGGAGAAATGCCTGGAAAAGAACAAAGCTACCACACCCCAATAGTATCAAATGATCCATAAACACAAACCGGCCTTAAAGGCCGGTTATAGTTTCCATCTTAATATGACTTTACACAGTTATAACGCATCAGTTCAGAAAAAATTTTTCGGTTGTAAAAAATTTTCACTTCAACTGCGTTTCAATGAGGCAAGGGTACCGTTAGGTTCCCTTTGTCCCGTTATAAACCTTTCTTGCAAATTCCTTGGCGCCTTTGATATCATTTGCATCAGGTTTGTTTCTGTTCATGAAAAGGAAGAATTTACCTTTGCAGGAGTAGCTTTCATCAACTACGCTAATACCCTTTTCCTTAAGAAGCTCTTTTACAGCTGAAATTGCTTTTCCTGTAGCCAAACCGCTTCCGCTTGTTCCAAACACTGCAGCATTTTTTACTCTGTTCGGATTTAAGGTTCTGATAAATTCAATCATTTTAGGATCTGGCTTTCCCGCGTACTCTCCGGTTCCAAGGAAGAGTAGTGCCACATTTTCAGGCGGATATGCAGGCGGAATCTGTTCTGATTTCAATACATCCTCCAGCTCTTCTGCAATAGCATCAGAAATTTTCTTGGTGTTACCACCTTTACTGTGATATAAAACCCAGGTTTTCATTTAACTTTCTCCATTTCCGCATAAGTACCGGTGTCTTATGCTTTGCCTTCTTTAATATATTTATCAATAGCCTCAGCAGCTTTTTTTCCTGCACCCATTGCCAAAATAACTGTAGCAGCACCCGTAACAGCGTCTCCTCCGGCATATACACCGTCCTTGCTTGTTGCTCCGGTTTCTTCTTCAACAATTATTCCACCCCAGGACTGTACATTAAGACCGGGAGTAGTTGATGATATAAGCGGATTTGGGGATTGTCCTATAGCAATGATCACTGTTTCCAGCTCTACTATATGCTCAGAGCCCTTCTTCTCAACAGGTCTTCTTCTACCTGATTTATCCGGCTCACCTAATTCCATTTCTACACATTCCATACCTTTTACCCAGCCATCCTCTGTACCAAGTATCTGCTTAGGATTTGTAAGAACCTTCAATATTATGCCTTCTTCCTTTGCATGGTGAACTTCTTCAAGTCTTGCAGGCATTTCAGCCTCAGAACGTCTATATATGATATAAACATTTTCCGCACCCAGACGTTTGGCACTTCTTGCAGCATCCATGGCAACATTACCGCCGCCTACAACAGCAACATTTTTACCTACAAAAACAGGAGTATCGGTAGCAGGGAATTTATAAGCGCTCATTAGGTTGATTCTGGTTAAAAATTCATTGGCAGAGTAAACTCCATTAAAATTTTCTCCCGGTATTCCCATAAAACTTGGCAAACCTGCTCCTGAGCCAATGAACACGGCCTTATAGCCTTCATTTTTCAGGTCATCGATGGATAAAACCTTTCCGATTACCATATTGGTCTGAATACTTACACCCAGGTTCTTTACAGTCTGAATTTCCTCCTGTACCAGGGCTTTTGGAAGACGGAATTCAGGAATACCATACATAAGAACACCTCCTGGCACATGGAAGGCTTCAAATATAGTCACATCATAACCCATCTTGGCAAGATCACCGGCACAGGTCAAACCTGAAGGTCCGGAACCCACAACTGCCACCTTTATACCATTGCTTTCAGGCCTGGTTTCATCATTCTTGCAGTTAGCCATATACCAGTCAGCGACAAAGCGTTCCAGACGCCCTATTCCTACCGACTCACCCTTCTTTGCTCTTACACAGAGTTCTTCGCACTGTGTTTCCTGAGGACAGACTCTTCCGCATACAGCAGGCAGGCTGTTGGTTTCTCTTATTTTATAATAAGCTTCTTCAAATTTTCCGTCTGCAACCAACTGAATAAATTCAGGTATCTTAACATTCACAGGACAGCCTGCAACACATGGTTTATGCTTGCAGTTCAAGCATCTCTGGGCTTCTTCAATAGCCATTGCCTCTTCATAACCAAGGGCTACCTCTTTAAAGTTCTTATTTCTTACATTAGGATCCTGCTCAGGCATTTTTACTTTATCTAAAGCCATATTAGGCATTGGTAACACCTCCAAGTCTGCATGCATGTAGCTCGGTAGATTCGCTTTCATGTTTTTTGTACATACCCTGTCTTCTCATTGCTTCATCAAAATCTACTTCGTGGCCGTCAAAATCAGGACCATCAACACAGGCAAACTTTGTTTTGCCTCCTACTGTGAGTCTGCAGCCACCGCACATACCTGTCCCATCTATCATGACAGGGTTCATGCTGACAAGTGTTTTTATGCCGTACTCTCTTGTCATGTTACTTACTGCTCTCATCATAACCAACGGACCGATGGCAATAACAAGATCGTATTTGTTGCCTTCCTCGATGAGCTGCTTTAACACATTTGTTACAAAGCCTTTATTGCCATTTGATCCGTCATCTGTTGCAACTATCAGCTTGTCACTGACAGCCTGCATTTCCTTTTCAAGTATGATAAGATCTTTATTTCTGAAACCTGTTATTGAATGAACTTCTGCTCCAAGGGCATGAAGTTTCTTAGCCTGGGGATATGCTATGGCAGTTCCCAGACCACCACCGATAACAGCTACTTTTTTATAGCCTTCCAGATGTGATGCAACTCCCAAAGGACCTACAAAATCCAGTAAGAAGTCGCCTTCATTCATTTCTGATAACACACGCGTTGTCTTTCCTACTATCTGGAATATAATTGTTACTGTACCCTTTTCCCTATCAAAATCAGCAATAGTAAGCGGTATCCTTTCACCGGCGTCATCAATTCTAAATATTATAAATTGTCCCGGCTCTGCTTTTCTCGCAACATATGGTGCCTCTATATCCATAAGAACTACTGAAGGATTTAAAACTTCCTTTTTAACAATTTTGTACATTCAGTTCCCCCCATTTAGCGTCAGATATTAGTTAACTACATTGTTATGATCATTATACTCTATCTGCACCAATTTATCAAACGTAGTATCCGGGGTGTTTCCAATAATTGCATCCAGAATCTCCTGCTCCGTCATCACCTTGATTACTCTGAAATTTTCGTCCAGAACATTTATAATATGAAACCTGTCGATATAGTCCATCGCCTTTATTACTTCCGATAATTTAACATGCTTAAGCACAACAATCTGGCGCACCGGGTATACGCCTTTTTTCATAATCCTTGATCTTCTGAATAAAAAGTTTTTGATATTCATAAATGCGGCTTCCTCCCTGTTACCTCTGATACACATAAGAATATAAATTCCTATTATAATAAGACTTGCATTATTTCTGCCATTAATTAAGGATATAATTCCCTCAAGCATTATTAATATGGATAGAATCACAGAAACAAGCTGTAATTTTTTACCTGTCTGCCTTGTTCCATACCGTGTTGATAACAATTCCATAGTGAGCTTGCCGCCGTCCAGGGGCAGGACAGGCAGAAGGTTAAAGCTTCCCAGATAAAGATTTATATAGGTTCCCATTCTAACAGTTGAACTATCTGGCAATAGAAAAATAAGAATTGAAAATATGATAGCAAATAAAAAGCTTACGCAGGGGCCAGCACTATAAATAAATACTCTTTGCCTTTTGCTGCAGGCTGCCTGGTCGATTTCTGCTGTAAAACCAACAGGCAAAAGTCTGATACCATGTACCCTTCCACCCGAGATAATCGCTGCCGCAGTATGCCCCAATTCATGTATGAAAATAAATAATATTGTAAGAAGATAAACGGTCAGCGTTTTTGTTATCAGTGCAGCCGCCAGAAAGACAAGGATGGAAAGATGTATTGTCAGTTTCAGCGAACCGACATTAAAATTTATAGATAGTCCCTTTATCATAATTTACCTGCATTTATACTAAAAGAAATTTGGCAAATAAAATGCTTGAATCAAATATTCCGATCCAAGCTTTAATTCTAGATTTATTGATTTAAAAGATTCAGGAGTTTTTCAGGATCTACTGCCTTATCGTCCTTCCAAACCTCGAAATGCAGGTAGGCTCCTGATAACCCTTCGCTATCTCCCACCTTTGCAACCACATCCCCCTGTTTGACTTTCTGACCTTTTTGGGCAACAAGAATTGAGCAATGGGCGTATACGGTATATATCCCATCATTGTGTTTTACTTTTACATAGTTATCATATTCCGGACTGGAGCCTACTTCTACAACCTCTCCCTCAAGTGCGGACTTTATTGAAGTTCCCATATTTGCTTTTATATCTATGCCGCTGTGAAATTCAGTCTTACCGCTAAGAGGATCTGTTCTGATTCCAAAGGCTGATGATATGTCTCCCTTTATCGGATAAATAAAGGAATACTTATCAGCCAGTGTTTTTATGTCTTTTTCCTCCAGCACCGGTACCTCTGTAATAGCACTGATATTATCACTTATGGAACTGCTTCCGGTTTCTGCACCGGTTTCGGTATCAGTTTTTTGCTGCTGCATTGAGTCAATGGCTGTGCCCTTCTGAGCGGAGTCATTTTGAGTCGTACCATCTTGGGTTGTACCATTCTGGTTATTTTCATTTATATTTGAGTTGCTCTGGGTGCCACTACCATTAGTTTTTCCTGTATTGTCCGGCTGAGCAATAGTTTGTATATCCTCGTCCGATTCATTATCCGGTCCTGTTGTTTGTCCGGTAATCGGTTGAGTTATTGCTTTAATATCAGGCAGTTTTATTCCAAGAGTATTTGCAGCACTTAATAAGTACTTATTTGCATCGAAATTATCTGTCGTTATAAGCTTTACCTTGGAAATAAAAAAGGCTGTGGCAGGTGTATCTGCTGCCTTGCACAAGGCAAATACAGACAGGAATACTACAACTACCAGCAGTTTCGCAGCAAATATTGTAGACATCATGTCCGTTCCATTTGGTCTTTTCTTTCTTCTTGCTGTACTTGTCTGACGTGAGTACTTTGGTCTTACAATCATTTCATCCATAATAATCCCTCGGTTTTTATAATTCTTGTCCTAATTGATCCTGCCCGGGAACAGTTAACTGTTCCTAATAGATTATATTTTTTATGGATGAATAATATTCCTCACGTTATGCAATATTTAGACTGACAAGATGTCTTGAATTCAATTATCTTAAAATTCTTAGAGCATTAAAGTAATAAATACATCTGCTATTCGGGTGAATACAGAACAATGGGCTGTTCTTTATTTATTGGTAGAAACAAGGTTACTTTGGTACCTTTGGTCAACTTACTGTTTATTGAAATAACCGCCCTGTCCCCATAAAAGGATTCCAGCATGGACCGGACATATCTCAACCCGATTCCGTTTGCCTTGCTATCCCTTGAGTTATTTTTCTGAAAGGGTTCCTGAAGCTTGGTCAGTTCTTCAACTGAAAGCCCCCTTCCATTATCTTCTATTGTTATGATAATAGTATTGCGTAAACTTGAGTGCAGAACATGTACCTTAAGAATTCCCGACTCACCAAGTCCATGATGGATAGCATTTTCGGCAATAGGCTGCAGTATCATCCTTGCGGTCGGAGTACTTAAGTAATCGCCTTCCTCCACCTCTACGGTGCTCATGAAATCATACCTCATTTTCTGGAGATTCAGATATGCCTGAAGCATTTTTAATTCAGTGAGTACTGTGGCCTGCCTGTCAATTTTGCCAAGGCTGTAAGCCAAAATATAATTCAGCTCGGTTGTGAAGCTTTCTATCTCCGTCTGCTCATGCATTTTTGCCAGCCAATGAATGGAATGCAGTGAATTCATTAAAAAATGCGGATTAATCTGATAATATATTTTTTCTATTTCCAGTTTGTGTTTTTCATTCATTACAGTTTCCACATCTTTTAACAGCTTCTGTATCTGCTTCTTCATGGTATTGAACTGTGCAAACAGTTCATCATATTCGGCTGCACCGGTGTGGACGGAAATTGTATTCAGGTCCCCCCTCCCCATCTTATTCATTTCTTTTGAAAATATTGACAGAGGTTTATAAATCAACCTGGATATTACAATTGATGAAAAAACTACGAGGAAAAACACCAGAAATATTATTACCACAACATTGCGTATCCATGTATAAAATTCCCGGTTGTACTCTCTGGCAGGCAGCAGCAGTACATTTGTACAGCTGGCAGAAGCCTGCCTGACACCTACGTAGCTTCCGTACCTGCCAAAATAGCTGTTGTTTATTTTTTTCTCTCCGTCAATCTTAAAGACCTGCCCCAACGTAAAATTATTCGAGTTTGAATACAAAATTCTATTATCGGAATCCAATTGCAGCAAAATATAATTCATGTTCTGGGTTTCTGAAATTGCGTTTATGTTTTCTTCCGCCTCCATCCGTGATTCTATATATATGATCAGTTCAGTTCCATCTCCCAGGGTAATTTCTCGTGCAACTGAAAGCACCTGCCATGTGCCGGTAGCCATTGTGGCAGACTGATGGAGCGGATGATAATATACACTTCCGTTTTTTCTGAGAAAATCAAGCTTTAACGGTGAAAAGCTCTCACGGGCAGCAAAATTATAAAAATAATACTCATTACTGGCAGGATCAAAATACATCCTGTTGCCTATGCTGCTGTTTGCAAAAGAGATTTTGACCAGGTTCTCCGATATCTGCTGATTTATTTTAAATCTTTCATAGTAAGTTTCTGAGGAAAAGAAACCGTCCAGTTGATATCCCACCACCCCCTGGGGAGACATCTGCTGTGAAATCTGCACCATATCCATGTAGCTGCGTTCCATTTTATCTGTAATCTGCTGCAAACTGGATACCATTGATGTCATCAGTTTGTTTTTTTCAATTGATTGAATGGTTTGATAGGAAACCAGGATTAATAACAGCAGACTGACCGAAATCTCAACTATTACAATAAAAATCAGTCTTTGATGCAGTGTTTTGAATTTAAATGGCAGTATTCTCATAGAATATCCTTTCAAAAACTTCCATTGCTCTATCCAATTAACTACTATGATTCAATTTTATTACAGTTCGCCATGTTTTTCAAATATGTATACAGGGAGTGCTGCAAAATGAAATCCTTTCATTTTGCAGCACTCCCTGCGGAAAAACTGTTTGTGGACAAAAAGTCACGACCCTCAATCAGTTCATCATTTTATTTTGCAATTTCAGCTATTTCAGTAATAATCTTATCTCCGCCCTGAGCTTTCCAATTCTTTACGAAATCATCAAAGGTGCTGGTTGCATCATTACTCATTATAGCCTTTGCAAAAGCCTCCTGTTCAAGCTTCTGCAAGCTTGCCCACTTGGAAGTCATTGTATCTGTGGTTCCATAATACAGGCTGTATACTTCCTTGATATTTTTGGCTGTAGAAAGTGATCTGTCTCCGACCATTATGGATATAAGTCTCGGGAGGTTGCTGCTCACAAGCTCACTTGACAGATCCCAGTTCTTAATTGAGTAATTATCCTTCGGTTCCTTTTTAAGCTTGGTAATGGCTTCCATATCACCCTTAAGCAGCTTATGAGTGCTAAAGTCCACATCATTGATTGCTATTTCACCCTTCATGTATTTGGTAAGAATGTCATAGGAGGCTTCAATTTCATCAACATTGTCAAATACTGCGAACAGAGGATAGGATCCACCTGTACCGGAACCTTTGCTCAATCCTGATTCAATCCACTTGGCTTCATCTCTCAGAACCAGGTTGATTATTTTTACCGCTGCTTCAGGATTCTTGTAATTTTTGTTAACAACAAGGAATGAAGTTGCCGGAGAAGCCAAATGCACATAATAGTTGCCGTCGTCTGCTTCAGGATAAGCATATGCCTGCCAGTCAGGAGTGGGATTTTTCTTATATGCATCTGCAAGATTATAACCAACCCACCACGGTCCGAAAAAGATACCTGTCTTATTGTCAAGAGCCGGCTGCATACTGTCGTCACGGATCAGCATTTCCTTATCCAGCAAACCATCCTGGTACAGCTCATGCAAGGTCTGTAAAGCCTGCTTTGTTTCGGGCTGTATTGAGCCATATGTTACCTGTCCTTTACCGTCCTTCAGCCAATATGTAGGGAAGGATTTATGAGCTGCAAAAATAGGATCCAGACCAAACTGGTTTCCGTCAGGAATTGCTATTCTTCCTTGCTTGGACGGACCGCCTATTCCTATGGTATCCTTCTTTCCGTTGCCGTCAGGATCTTTTTCTACAAATGCTTTGGCAACCTCCCTGAGTTCCGCCAGATTCTTTGGTGCGCTCAAGCTCAGCTTATCCAGCCAATCCTGACGGATCCACATTTCATTGAAACCATTTGCTTTAGGAATAGTTGCAGGAATACCCATAACTTTTCCATCGATTTCAATGAGCTTTTTAAGAGCATCTCCGCCGCTCTTGTAAAATGCCTTCATCATGTCGCTGCCATAATCATTGAATGTACCTGTCAGGTCGGCAAGCTGATCATATTTAATCATTGAACTGAATTGAGTCATGTTTACCATGAGAGCATCAGGAAGGCTGTTAGATGAAATAGCCAAACTGAGTTTCTGGTCAAAATCATTTCCTGGAGCAGCAACCCAGTCGATTTTAACATCAATATTAAACTGCTTCTTTATTTCATCAATATAGCCGTTCTTTTCAATAGACTGTCCTTCATCAAATTTGACATTCGGGTCAAGAGTTCTGACAACCCGGATTGTGACAGGTTCCTCATACTTTCCGAACGGATCTGCCTTTTGAGCCGTGCTGCTTTGTACAGCTTCAGTATTTGCCGTGGTACTTGTGCTTGCGGCACTTGGTCCGGCAGATGATTTTGTACCGCAGGCCGAAATTGAAATCACCATGGACACAGCCATGATACCCGCAAAAAATTTTTTTAAATACATTGTTCTACCTTCTTTCGGTGTTACATTTCTCATTTTTCTTTCCTCCCGTCTGTTTTTTTACTATATTTAACTGCCTAACAGTCCGGCAATTAAAAACACTTTTTAACACAGCTTGTCACTCTTTAACAGATCCCAGCGTAATACCTGTTATGAAATACTTTTGAAGGAACGGATAGACTATAAGAACAGGAATCATTGCAATAAAAACCTTGGCAGCGTTTAAGGATTTATTATTGAGCTGTGAGCTAAGTTTTATTTCCTCTGTATTCATTCTTGTGTAATCCAGATTAACCACCAACTGCTGGATATATGTCTGAAGCGGATAATTTGACTGCTTTGTGTTCAGAACCAATCCCTGGAAAAATTCATTCCAGTGACCTACCATTGTAAATAGCGTAATGGTTGCTATAACAGGCCCGGATAAGGGTATGTAAATCTGCAGGAAAATCCTCCATGGTCCTGCCCCATCCACATAGGCCGCTTCCTCCAATGCAGAAGGAAGATTTCTAAAAAAGTTAACAATCAGTATTACATTAAATACCGGAAGGCTTCCCGCAAACACAAGACCCCAGATCGAATCAATAAGCCCATAGCTTCGTACTGTTATATACCATGGGATTATTCCGCCATTAAAAAGCATGCAGAAAACCAATACCCACATATATGCGTTTCTGTGAGGAAGCTGCCTGCTGGTTTTTGACAGCGGGTATGCCGTAAGTAATGTAATTCCCACGCCAACCAGTGTCCCAAGCACAACCCTTTTTACCGATACCCAGAAGGACATGAAAAAAGCTGTTTCACCAAGGATCTTCTCGTAAGAAAGCAAATTGAAGCCTATGGGCCAAAAATTAACTGCTCCGGCATTCACCGCACTTTTTTCACTAAGGGAAACCATTAATACATACCATAGAGGAACCAAACATAAGAGTGTAATTGAAATAAGTATTACCACATTCAGAATATCAAATATTTTTGTACCCAAAGTTTTCTGTTCAATCAAAACAGTTCACCCCACCTAATAGTTTTAAAATATTTTGTAACCGGTAAATCTGTCGGCCATTATATAGCTGACGGCAATCAGAACAAAGCTGACAACTGATCTCAGAAGACCTACTGCTGTTGCAAGGCTGAACTGGAGGTCCACAAGTCCTGCACGGTACACCCATGTGTCAATGATATCTCCGGTAGAATAAACAAGAGGATTATACAGGTTGAATATCTGGTCAAAACCTGCGTTGAGAACATTTCCGAGGGAAAGGATTGAAAGAAGTATTACAGTGGAGCTGATACCGGGAAGAGTTATATAAATGAGCCTCTTAAAGCGGTTTGAACCGTCAATGGCCGCAGCTTCATGCAGTGCAGGATCTATCCCTGTAAGTGCTGCAAGATAAATAACCGCGTTATAGCCAAAGTTTTTCCATATGTCTGTACCTATGACAAGAGGCCGGAACATTTCAGCCTTACCAAAAAACAATATAGGGTCAATTCCAAATATACTTAAAAAGCTATTAACAGGTCCGTAATATCCGAATATTGTTAATACGATATTTGCAAGTATAACCCAGGACAGGAAGTAGGGAAGGTAGACCAATGTCTGAATAGGTCTTACCAGCTTTTTTACAATCAGTTCATTTAAAAGCAGCGCAAATATCAAAGGGACTGCCAGATTTCCAACCATTTTTCCAACGGCAATAATTACAGTATTTAAAAATACCTGTTTTATATCCGGCATGTTGAGCATATAACCGAAATTCTCCAGGCCTACCCACGGAGAGCTGAAAATACCCATTCCCGGGTTAAAGTCCTGAAATGCCATTATAATTCCACACATGGGCACTATGCTGAACAATATCAGCCATACATAACCTGGTGCCATCATCAGCCAGTAATGCTTTAAAAATTTTTTGTTGTACATGCTGGATTAATCCTCCTATAAATTTGCTGCTGCTCAGTAATCGAATAAACAGAAACGAAACCTCAGCATTTTTGCTGATTGCTTTTACACTATGAGTTTAGCATGAGGAGTATTTTAAGAGTTATAGACGCTTGTTACACAATATTAGAAGATTTACCATATTTATTTTAACAGTATAATTTATTTGCTGTTAATTTTCACAAAATATTGGTTTTGTTTTGTTTTAAAAAAACATTTGACGTGATAGTAGTAAATATGTATTTTTATTAAAGGCAGAACCTAATATTTTCTGCTGTTGCAATTCCGCCTTTTGTATTCTCCCGGGGTTGTTCCGGCCAATTCATAAAAAACACGAATGAAGTAGTTTACATCTTCATATCCCACTTTCTGTGCTATATCAGCCACAAGAACATTTCTTCCTTCCAGCAGCCGCTTTGCTTCACTGACTCTCTCCTGTCTGACAAATTCCTTAAAAGAAATACCGGTGCATTTTTTAAAATTGGTGGAAAAATAACTTCTGCTAAGATTCACCATTTGTGCTATGTCTTCAACATGCAGCTGCTCTCCCATATGCTCTTTTACATATAATACAGCCTTCATAATGCATATAGGTATCCTGTCGGTGTTGTTCTCTTCAGCCGCCTTACAATACAACCCGTCGCGGAAGCACCTGAGCCATTGAAAAAAGTCATCAAGTTTACAGTACTCCATTATAGGTCTCTCGGCCATTCCTACACTTTCCTCTGCCTGCCGGGCTAACGGCAGCAAAGCATGCTCAACCTTTCTTACCGAAGTTTCGCATTCCCTGGTAAGAGAGCATAACTCTTCAAATACATTATCATCATAGACCCAGAACATTTCTTTCCACCTTGATACAACAGACTGCCATCTTGGGTTATTTTCAGATGCCTGTAGAAGGTTTGCAGGATTCAGGGCTTTCAAATCCTTTTCTTGGAACCCGGTTCCACGGACATTTCTGTCCGGCATGACTTTTATCTTATTACTTATCTGCTCCAGCAGCTGATCACAATCAATAGATTCCATCTGCATTTTTGAAATATAGTCAATTGCACCCATCCTCAGTGCCGATTGTACATAATGAAAATCCTCATAGAAGGTCAGTACCACATAGAGAAGGTCAGGATACATCAATCTGCTTTTTTTCATCAGAGATATCCCATCCATTACAGGCATATCAATATCAACAAATAAGATATCCACAGAAGTTTCAGCCAGAAATTCCAGAGCCTGTTCACCATTCTGAGCCTCCCCTGCCACTGTCATATTGTACTTGTCCCATGGCATCAAAGATATTATTCCCCGCCGTGCTAATTTATCGTCATCCACAATCAACACCCGATGCATCTTTATCCTCCTCTACAGGCATGCTCAAACAATAAAACCCAATTTTATCATTCAATTCTACCACCAAATATGACATTATAAACTCCTGTACATAAAGTGTACTCATAAACATTATAACTACTTTTTGCCTATCAATGCAATCGGTTTCGCAATTTTGC
>JAQSXC010000054.1 GCA_029266335.1 Eubacterium sp.
CCCGACGGGTATTCATAAAACACATTGTAGTGGTTAAAGTTGATAGTATGGTCCGAATTATTATAAAATTCAAGATAATTATAATTGGTGTCCTCAGTTTTAAGCTCTGTCATAAGTACCTGCGGTTGCTTTGAGGAATCATAGGCATATTGGATGCCGGAGGTTTTCTCCTCCGACCTGGTGGTTTTTGTATCGTTGTAAGCTTCAATATACCAGGTAACAGTATCCCCCCATAGCCTTGTCCTGGGAACAGTTACACCGAATTTACCGTTTTCGGTGCTTTTCATGGGGATCTGCTGGAATCCGGTAGTTTCACTTTGCTTCAAAAAAAGACTGGCACTCTGAGTATCGGCAAAATCGGCCGATACTAGAAATGGCTCCTCACCGGAATACTCAGCCTTGGCAGAAATATTTGAAATTACCGGCTGATTGGGAACCATTGGAGGAGTATATTGTTCCTGGTTTACCACTCCAGGATTGGGAACTGCTTTTTGCTTATATACCAGCATGGTAGTACCTTCGGCAGGAGCACGGAATTCAATGCTTTTTCCATCTTCCGAATCCGTTGCAGGTGTAAAAGCAGCTTCAAATATTAAATTTCCGCTGCTGTTCTTTATTCTTATACTTCCATTATATGTATTATAAAAACCTTTACATGACGATGAGTCTATTTTATACACCGGCACGCTTTCTTCAATGCTGAATGCACTGCGGAAATCGTTGACGGTTGGTGTCTGGCTTTCAGCCGCTGCACTGTACTTGCTTGAATAATATGCCCACAGCACGGCACAGCTGTTGGCAGGGATTATGACATCCTCTGTCTGCCCGTACAAAGGCATTTGGTATTCCTTGTTTTCAGATTTCCTGTAATGAAACAGTTTGTAATCCCTGGAAAGGTTTACATCGCTGTCTGTAGGATTGTAAATTTCCACATATTCCATAGTGTCAAATACGGTGGAACCTGTGGGAACCCATTCCGGCCTGTTTATGTCATCTATATAGACTTCTGTTACTATAATATTTGCTGCCTTTTGCGCAGCTGCCGCCCCGCCAGTATTTGCAAACATGGACAATACCAACGCAGCAGTACATATTCCTGCAATTGCTTTTTTTAGAACACTTTTCATAGCTACCTCCAAACATGGTTTATTTTTACAGTTCCTATTTCAAATGGGAAGTCATTATTTAATTATTCCTTAGTATATTTAATGAAACCGGATTAAAAAGCACAATTACTGTTAACTTTCCGCTATATTTGATAGTTGCATACTAAATGAAAATTTTAAATAAGCTTGGGAATGATCTGAGAAAAACAATAAAAATATATAATGAAATGTAGGTCCAATAATATTCTGATATTATTGGTATGCTGTGAAAAATGCCTTCTTGTACAATTTTCTCAGAAAACATTTTGACGATATGTTGAATGTGATATTTGAAATTGCGTTTTATATACTCGTGAACCTCAGCCAAAACCGGGCCGTTTTTCCCTGAGGCAATACTGTGTAACCACCCGGTATGTTAAGACCATTTACAGGACCCGATTGAGGCTCAACACATAAAAATCCCTTATTGCCTCCTCCGTTATAAAGCACCCACTGGGTAAATTCAGGAGAAACCTGGTATAAAACCGGTCCCAGACGTGCAAATGTATCCTCAGCGGTATAGTAGTCTGAAATCACCTGTTCCTCTGAAGCACAACCATTCTTGAAATAAAGTTCACGTTCACTCAAATCTGAAAGCTTCCCTGTGGGAATATGCCTGAGGTCTCTTTCCCAACGCTTTTTTATTGATACAGAAAAGTCTTCAGGTGCAACAAAGCTGGTATGAAAGCCCAGCAGCACGGGCATGCTGCCGGTTCCGTCATTGTGGATTGCTATGTGCTGGGTCAGCCCCTCCCCGTCAAGTTCAAAGGATATCTCCATGGAAAAGTCAAAGGGGAACCATTCCCCTTTGTTTTTCAAAAGACATACTGCACTTCTGTCTGTTATTTCAGACACATCAAACGGTGCATTGTACAGCATGCCGTGCAGATGATTACCTGTAAGAGGTTCGTTCACCGGCAGGTGATATTCCCTTTTTTCGAAAAGGAAACGGCCGTCTGCAGTCCTGTTTGGTGGGAAAAGCACCGGATTTCCATACAAACATGGGTTTTCGTTCAATTGTTCAATACTATCCGGTGTACGTAAAACCGGGAGCCCTTTGTATCTAAAGGCAATCAGATTTGCTCCGAAAGACGGTAATACTTCAGCCTCCCAGTTTCCGCAGCTTAAAGGTATACAATTCTCAATCATAGGTTTTCAGCCTTTCCAGGGTAAACAGACCACATCTTGTGAAGCCAGCTTTACTGTCTGATTTCCCACTGTAAATTCCACAGGTTTGTCAGAATCATTCCAGAGCACCAGCAGGATTTGTCCATTGGAATTTTCATACTGGGTCATACGCACTTTTTCCGGCAAAACAGGAGTCTGTTTGCAAACAAAGCGTCCTCTGTAGAAAAAATCATGGTACATTTTCTTCAAGTCCAGCAGTTTTTTTACATACAATGCATAATCAGGTAGATCACTGATTATAGACTTCCTGCCCCGGTAAACCGAAACATCAAATCTGAACCCGTAAGCAAATGAGTAGTTCAGTATCCTTTTAAAATCGTCCCGGTTGTCATGCAGAAATCTGTCAGACATGATCGGTTCTGGGAAAGTCCTCAGAAACAGCTCCGGAAAAGCAGTTTCGCCATAGAAATTACCATACTGGCAGCCGTGATGGTAATGAACATGAGGTGCAAAAGCATCAACACACTGCTCAGTTCCGTAAGCAACTTCCGGCCCGCACAAACTTACTATGGCATCCATATTCTCTATGCGCCATTTTGCCTCGGTATCTCCCCGCTTTCCATGTTTATGAGATTCATCAAAGCAGATTTTCGGTAAATGTCCCCCCATTTGATCATAAAAAATAGAATCAGGGCCGAAGGAAAGCTTTATTCTTCCATTTTCCAGCAGCTTTTCCTGCCACTCGTCCGTTGCCTGGCAGGCCGATATAAAGCTCTTATAACCATAGCTCCGCAGCAGCATACCGTCATTTGAAAACTGGTAGTGCTCGCGGTATTCATTGAGATCTATATCCTTGCGGCAGATCCTTCTGCCTGTTTGCTGATAATAATCCGTAGTTATATCAATAAGAACCCCGTTAGTATACAGAGCTATATGTCCCCCCAGCTGGCGGACCCTTGCAATTGCATCCTTCAGGCCTTGCTCTCCGCCAAGCTCCGGGTCAGCCTCATACCTGGGATAACCATTGTCAAAACGGCCCTTCCACCATCCAAACACAAGCAGTGTATTCAGTCCATATTTCATACCTTCCTCATAAATACGGGGCAAATCCTCATACCTGAAAAACACCTCACCATACTGATGCCTCAGGATTATTCTCTGCCAGCCCGGCATATCCTGAACCCATTCCGGTTTTTCAGGAACTGAATACCAATTGTCCCTGGCCCAGTTTCCATAGATGTCGGAGCCGGTTCTCCAATCACCCTGGTTCAGGGAAATCACAGAGTGTGCACTTTCAAGTCTTTCTCCGGTTTGGACCATCATATAGTTGGAAATTGAAAGGATCATCCTTGGATCTGCTTTTCTCGGATTCAAGCCAGCTGCAAGTGTTGCTGCACGAAATTGATCGTCGTGGCGGCCAACATACAGAAAATGCCCTCCACTTTCCACTCCGAACCAGCACATGGCTGCATCACAGGGATACTGCACTATATTCCAGATCTCATTGTAATCTGCAGCCATATACTCGGTGTGCGACTTTTTCAGAGCTTCCCATGGATTTATGATTTTTTCACCAAGCCCGTTCATTTTATAATAAATGTCATGTTCTCGCTCCAGTGAAGCAATTACAGATAAATCTACAAAAGGAAGCTGTAATTCATTGAGCCTTGCTCCGCTCTGGTTGTCTACTTCAGCCCACATTTCCAGCGATTCATAGGTATGGACTGCAGTCCTGATATGTATTTTGAGCTTTGTATCAAATACACGTCCGTCATCACCTGTCAACTGAGGATATTCTACAATGATTTCATCTTTTAATTTTTTTACAATTCCTTTTTGCTTTGAAGAACGAATAGTCATGGAGCGGTAATATCCATCATCCATATGACAACGCCAGAAATCGGTTTGCTCCATGTTTTCGAGCGGAAGCTCCTCTGCCGACCAGATTGCCCTGCTTCCGTCGCTGCTTATTTGTAATTGCAATTTACCTGCATTCAACGTCTCATATTGATACATATTTTTCATCTATTTTTATCCTCCTAAAAATCCGGAACAGGCTTTTATTAGACAACCAGACAGCTGAAGACTGTCTGGTTGCCCTGAATTATCAAATTTTATTTCTGTGAGTTGTATGCGGCTGTCGCTTCCTGTTCCCACTCTTTACCGCCTTCATTTTCCCAACGGGCTATGGCTTTCTTATATTCTTCTTCAAGATTTCCTTTGGTTGAAACAAGCTGACAGAAGACTTCCTTTTCGATAGTCTTTAAATTAGCTCCATAATTGGTATCTGCTGCAAAGGAAGTGTAAATGAAGGGCCACTCTATAGTACACATAGCATCGGCCATTTCTACACCCTGCTTGGTTTGTGCATTTAATGTACGGCGTTCGGTGGTTACTTTAGGCCTTAAGAAATCGGAATAAACAAAAACTCCGTCATTTCTGTTGGTGGTACTGTCGTCATATGGTTTGATCATCTCATAGCTGCCAGCTGCCTTGTCTACCCAGTTAAAGTGCTTGCCTTCAACACCCAGACGGAGCAATGCGTTTCCATCTTCCGTCATAAAGAAATCTAGTAGCTTTACAGCTGCGGCAGGATTCTTACAGGTAGAGCTTACAACAACGCTCGGTGTGTAGCTTGGATAGATTTTTCCCTGAGCAGCCTGACCTGTAGGGCCTTTTATTGCTGCAAAATCAAAAGTTGGCACAGGATTCTCTGTGTATCGGGAAGGCATCCAGTTATTAGTAGGTCCGGGACACTGGAAGTCAAAAGCTCCAACCTTTCCGTTCCACAGCTTTCCAAAGGCATCCATTGTAGGTATTGTGGCAAAATCAGGATCCATGACACCGTTCTGGTACAACTTCTGGAAGTACTTAACTGCCTCCAGGAAATTCTTATGCTTCAAGCCCGTGGTTACGGTACCGTCGTCTAATTGAACAGGACGAAGACCGCTCATGTTTGCTGCAATACCGTAAGCTCCCAATATGTTGGTGAAATTATTCCAGTTGCCTACTATTGAAGCACCAAGTCCCAGAGTGTCATTTTTTCCGTTTCCGTCAGGGTCATTGTAAGTAAAGGCATAAAGCACGTCATACAGACTGTCCAGATCTGCAGGCATTTCTTTTCCCACCTTTTTTAACCAGTCGGTGCGGATATTCATATTCTGTGCATAATCGTGATCGGCGTTGAAAAGTGCATATATTTTACCATCCTTGTTTAAAGGATGACTGGCAAGCACTTCTCCCAGGTTGTCCTGAATTGCTTTGGAGTTCTTTACATATTCAGTCAGGTCAGCCAGCATTCCATTCTGTTTGAATTGTTCAGCGTCAGAGATAGTCGATGCCCAAAAGATGTCAGGTAGAGTTTTTGCTGCAATCAAAGTATTTAGCTTTGAGGCTGAATCAGCCAGTGAAACATAGGTTACCTTCAAAGTGCTGTTTGTCTTGCTCTCAATTTCCTTCAGTACCGAGTTGGTATCGGGAGGAGAATTGTCTCCAACCACAAGCAGGCTTAATTCAGCTGGTCCCGTTGAAGTTGCAGAAGCCGTCTGCCCGGCCGAAGTATTTGAGCTTCCGGTATTTTCCGAAGGTGAACCTCCGCAGGCACTCATTGTAAATGTTATTGCAGCTACAAGTAATGCGCCCATAATTCTTTGAATCCTTTTCATACGCTCTCTCCTTAACAATTATTTTTTTGGTTATTTGTAACATACTGAGACCCGGTTGCAGGCCTCAGCATAATATTGTTATCCTTTTACAGCGCCTGTGGTCATACCGCTTGTATAATATTTTTGGAGGTACGGATACACGATCAGTATAGGTATTACAGAGACAGATATTGTCACCATTTTCAGAGTTTCCTCCGTTACTCTGGCAGCATCACTGATACCCTGGATACCCGAAAGAACCGCTCCCGAACCTGCTGAGGAAAACAGATTTCTCAGGTAAACCTGCAAAATCTGAAGATCATTGCTGTTAATGTAGAGAACCCCGTCCAGATATGCATTCCAGTTGCTGACGCCGTAAAACATGCCGACTGCGGCCAGTGTCGGAGTTGATATGGGAAGAATGATCCGGAATAAAATGGTTACGGGATTTGCTCCGTCAATCCTTGCAGATTCCTCAAGGCTTGCAGGAATGGATTGAAAATAGTTCCGCATGATGAACAGGTTGTATGCACTCATTGCATTTGGGATTACCAGTGCCCAAAAGGTATCTATCATGTGAAGGTCATTTACCAGAAGATATGTAGGAATCATCCCTCCGTTAAACAGCATTGTAAAGAATATTGCCATGCATAAAAACTTTTTTCCTCTAAGGCGTGGAACTGAAAGCGGATATGCCAGCATTGCCGTGAGTATTACACTGAGCAGAGTTCCAAATGCAGTTCTTGCGATTGTGTTCCAGTATGCGTTATATAGCTGCGGCTGCTTCAGTACCAGTCCATAACCTGTAAAATCCAGTCCCTTGGGCAGGAAAAACAGTCCTCCTGCAGATGCCTGCTGGGAATTGCTAATAGAGTACATTAAAACATGCCAGAACGGATATATGGTTATAAAGGCAATCAGGAACAGAGCCACACCGTTTATGATCATTCCAATTATTTCTGCTTTTGATTTTTTCATAATAACCTCCATGAGCCGCATAGCAGCCACAAAATTGTTAGGAAATTTGTTCTCACTCCCCTACCGCTGTAATGCGAATAAAGGAGGTTTAATAATTATTTTTATGGCATCTGCCATTTGTTTGCCCGCAAACAGGCAGATATGCATTTGCCTTACGGACTAAAGTCTTTCAAGCCAGTCTCTTCCTATTTAGATCATACTGCTGTCAGGATCAGTCTTTTTAGCGATAGCATTGGTTATAATGACCAGCACAAGACCGATTACCGACTGGAACAGTCCTGCAGCCGTAGCAAGTGCAAACTGTTTGTTCTGAAGTCCCACACGGTAGACAAAAGTGTCTATGATATCGGCTACAGAATTAACCATTGGATTTGTTATGGCAAAAATCTGGTCAAAACCTGCATACATTACTTCACCAACACGGAACATCAGAAGTACGATTATTGTGGATTTTATGGAGGGGAGTGTTATATGTATCAATTGGCGCCACTTGCCCGCGCCGTCAATGGAAGCAGCCTCATACAGCTGATCGTCAATTCCCATAAGTGCTGCCAGATAAACAATTGTGCCCATACCTGCATTTTTCCACACATGTGACCACACAATTACCGACTGAAAGCTGTCGGCATCAGTCAGCAGGTTTGGAATTTGGCCGGTATAACCTAAAAAATTAGCTAATTCACGTATGCCGCCCATACTGGGAGAGAAAAGTGCATACATCAGACCATTTATTACCACCCAGGAAACGAAATTCGGCAGGATGACCGAAGTCTGGATAAATTTCTTACAATTACGGCTGTTCACCTCATTTATCATCAAAGACAGTATTATTGGGATAGGGAAACCGATAATGAGCTTCTGCAGGCTGATTATAATGTTGTTATATAATGCTCTTTGAAATCCGGGCTGGGAAATAAGTTTGCTGAAATTATCAATCCCCACCCAGGTAGAATTGTCCGGATTAAATATGTTATAGTTTTGAAAAGCAATTGTTACACCATACATGGGTACATACTTGAAAATAAGAAAATAAAGAAGCCCGGGGACCATAAGAAGATAAAGCATATATTCACTTCTCATATAGGAAAAGAATCCCCCTTTTTTAGGAACAGCGAGCGGCTTTGTCTGAATGGACATTATTGTTTCTCCTCTCTGGAACTGAAAATTGCATAAATAATATTGAATTTTTGAGATGTAAATTGTTGATATTTCATAGTATAATCATTTGAAATGATTATGTCAATATTTTTTATTTATTTTAAAACAAATTTTTAAATATATTTTTGCAACTTGTTCTTTACTGAAATTATTGATAATATAAATACAATAATTTAAATAAATACAAGAAATCCAAAGAAAGGAACAAGTAAAGTGACCGGATGCTGTTTGAAGATAAAAGAGTCATTAAATGGACTTACCAAAAAGGAAAAGTTGGTGGCAAATTATATACTTCAATTTCCACAAGATGTCCCCAAGATGTCCATATACGAGCTTGCAATAGCCAGCGGAACCAGTCCCTCTGCAGTAGTCCGGCTCTGTAAGAGCCTTGGCTATGACGGATATAAGGAGTTTTGCAGACTGCTTACCGCAGATGTCAGTGCCAGCAAGAAAGAAGACATTGTTTATGAGGATGTACGTCCCGGTGACAGCCTTTCCTCCATTGCCAAGAGTGTTGCCATGAGTAATATCAGAGCTATTGAAAGTTCACTGCAGATTTTGGACTCAGAGCAGTTGGAGCAGGCCGTAGATGCCATATCCACGGCAGAAAGGGTGGATTTTTACGGAGTAGGTACTTCCTGTCTGGTGGCTTTGGATGCCCACAACAAGTTCCTGCGTATAAGCAAAAACAGTAACGCAAACGAAGACCCACATGTTCAGGTTCTGACTGCCGCCACTTTAAAGAAGGGGGATGTGGCCGTCATCATTTCCTACAGCGGTGAAACAAGAGATATACTCATTATTGCCGATATAATTAAAAAAACATCAGCAACCATCATTGCAATTACAAAATACGGAAAAAACTCATTGAGCTCACTGGCTGATATTAATTTGTGCACCTACAGCACAGAAAATCTTATCCGCAGCGGTGCCATGAGTTCGCGCATAAGCCAATTTACAATTATTGACATACTATACACTGCAGTAGCCAGCAATAATTATTCAAATGTAAAGCCCCATCTTGACAAATCGCTGTTTGCCGCCGGAAGGCTGCGTTCCAGCAAATAAAAATCGGAACGGATGTATTATGATTTACTTCCGTTCCGATTTTTAGAGTATTGGAGTTTATATCTTTTTTACCTTGTTCTGAATACCTTCACCGGCTTTGCCTCAGGCTCCAAACTACCCGACACATAGTTATAAAGCCTATGATTGGTTGAAAAGAAATGTTCAATCAGTTCATCATACGGACGATTACATATATCCATCACACCATGCTGCATGCATTCCCCGTCAAAACGGCCCAGCAGCGGCTGGTCATTCATTTCGAAATAATGAATGCCAACACAGTTTTTATGACTCATGGCTCCCTGCATGTAATATTCACACGCTCTGCCCCTCTCCTCTTGAGTCGCAGCAGCCAGAAGTCCGCAGGAGAGCAGCCCCTTATCAGCCCCGCCGATATGCCATTCACCCACAATACACGGCATATCTGCTGATTCGGATGCAATTTTCAGGCTGGGCAGGGCCGAATCATAATAGCAATTGAATGAAATTACTTCGAAGTATTCACTGCCTGCGATTTCATTCTTACTGATTTCACTGTATCTCATTCCCAGATTCATATGATTCGGATCAACTTTGCGCAGAGCATCACCCGGAACCTGTGAATACTTTTCCAGAAGCTTTGCCCTTAAATACTTCATATCCTTCATGGCTTCCTCACTGAAGCAGTCTGCACCGGAAAAAGGTACATACAAATCCTCAAAGGTTCCGAAGCTTTGATTCCACGCCCTGTTCAGCACATCTACAGAGCCATATTTGCTTCGGAGAATATCAATAAGCGCAGTTTTGGATGCCAGCCTTTCAGGGTGGGCAAATACCCGCTCGGCAATATTAACCGAAGTCTGGAACTTCCATTCCGGTTCGTTGGTTATAAAGTGCCCTATCATATACGGATTGCCCACAAAAGGTGCCAGTTGGTTTTCGGCAAATATTTTTGAACGCTCCTCATACTGCTCTGAAAATACATCCGGAAAGTCACGGAATACAAGCTCATCTGTCAGAGGAAACTCCTTAAGTGTCCATACAAATGGAATTTCGGCTTGAGCCAGAAAATCCATAACTCTTTCATCGCTGTAATTATCCACACCAATTCCAATAGTATTGAAACCCCATCGTTTTAAACGGGCACTGTTTATTTTCAGCCATGCGTCCCACCATTTGTCCGGACCGAAGGCTCTGATCATATTTGCACGTGCGAAATTGAACATCTTTCTGTTTTTGCCTGCTTCAGGACCGTTCCTCTTGGCGAATTCCGGTATCCGGTCAGCTGTAGTCCAGGCATCTATGTAAGTTTTATCCTCCGGATCAGGAAGCCATGAAAAAAGGTTTTCCATTTTGTCCACAAAACCATGCACACCCATCCTGCTTCCGTAACACATACCATTGCTGAAAAATGCATATCCGTCAGGATCAACCAGCCACCACCTTTTGCCATCGTAATTTGTATGAAAAAAGCCGGTCGCATCAAATTTCAGGTCAGTCCAGCCCCCGAACCTGCTCCATCCCTCAGGGTAGCTGTTATCTGTTTCCGAACGTTTATACTCCTGCTGCAGATACCCGACCAGTTCTTCCACGCTGCCGGTTTTAGAGCCCCAGTTTTTTTGAGTCCACTGCCCCATTTCATCCACCATTGGTTGCCCTATAACCTTCATATCAGGCAGAGTATTGCAAAGATAGGCCTCAGAAATGGTAATGCTGTCAAAAATACGGCTGTAACCCGGATGGAAATACAATTCTACAGCATTCATTTCAGTGATGGTACAAGGATTGCAGTTAACCCTTGCCTTCAGCATTCCCGGCAATGTCAGCAGGAAAAATTTTTTCGATTGAAGAGCTTCGAGATCTACTGCCAGCTTCACCCTCCTTGTAGGAAGCATTTCATAATTAATATACCCTGTTTCCTCTCCCTTGGCCGGCTCGGCCTTTTCAAAACGGAAATCCAAAAGCATCTGAGAATCCATGTCTGCAAGCATGTCAACAATAAAATACCTGTAAATTCCCCAGTTCACATCCCCCATTTCAGCAGTAGCTCCCTGGAGCCGAAGCCTGATGAAACCATCGTCATCCGGCTTAATGACCAGCATTTCCTCACCATTAAGTTCTGTTCCCTGCAGCAAACGGAATTTTTTTAAATCAATATTCTGTTTATTCATTTCAAGCCTCCTAATTAATAGATGCAGTAACTGAATTAAAGCCCAACTCGATCTTACCGGTTCTTTTATTACGAAATATATCTCATTTTAAAGCAAAATTCAAGATAATTTATTTCAAATTCAGAAATATTTTCTGATATTTTATTTTATTACATTACTAAAAATAACCATTATTTGTTCATGGATAAATTCCGATAATTCCCCAAAACATATGGGTTTCTGCAAATAATATCATTTTGTAGTATTATAATTTCTGAAATTTTTTTCATCATTATTATTTTTTTTCGAAAATACTATTGACGCTTTTTGGTATTATATATATAATTGTGGTAATGGGGAATATAACCTTAAGTGTGCAGCACCTAAAACATGTTAGCTTAAGGTCATTTTTACTACTAATTAGGAGTAATAACTTTAAATGTGCAAAGCATTTTTTTATCCATTGTTCTTTACACTTGAAAAGCCGCAGAAGTCTTTTCCCAATATTTTATTAATAAATTAACCCCATAAAAATTGAAATTACTTTTATGTATCTAAAGCGTTTAAAAAGCTGTTTTGGAAAATTCAGCAAATATGGGGAGATATTTTCATTATTGTTTTTTTGCCGCTATGCGGCTCAAAGCCACGACATGGCTTGGGAGGTTAATATGCAACGAATTCCAAAAGCAGGACTATTACTGATTGCTACATCCCGCTTCCGCGAACTTGGTAAAGGCCTTGTACAAGGAGATTATGAGTCGCGGAAAAAAGCAGAAGCGGCTCAGTATGTAGAAGAGCTTGAAAAATTCAGCAGAGTGGCATTTCCGGGAATAATATATACCCGTGAAGATGTTGATTCTGCTATTCAGTTCTTTCAAGCAGAAAAAGTAGATTGGATTTTTGCATTGTTTCTTTCCTGGACTGAAGATTTTGCCTGGGTACGTTTTTTGCGTGACATGGCTCCTGTTCCGGTATTCTTTGGATGCAAAACCAGAGATACAATTTCCTTTACAGATACAAACGAGGAAACGGATTTTGTGGAATTCCTTTCAGCAGGCGGACTTGTAGGTACTTTGGAGGCATCCGGCTCCATAAAACGTTTCAACCGGTCCATGCTGGTTACATCAATCGGAAAAGTCGACGAGCTTATGACATCAGCAAGACACTTTGCACAAGCGGCTGCCGTCCGTTCAGCTCTTCGCAGCACCAGCTTTGGTTTGCTGGCTTCTTATAATGAAGTTATGTGGTCAACTTATGTAGATCCATATAACCTGTTTATGAAAGCCGGTCCCGAACTTCGTTTTCTTTCTGTTGCCAGCCTGACAAAGGAAATAGATTCAATTGACACGAAACTTGTACATAATGTCCGCAGCATTTTAGAAAAGCAGTTCCAAGTACTGCCCGACGTAGATGCTGAAAAATTTGACGCCTCGATCCGGGCATCCCTTGCCCTGGAGAGTATTGCACGAAAGACAGGCGTAAGCATGGTGGTGCTTAACGACGTTGACCCCGTACTTTTAACCGAAGTAGGCCTTCGTCCCGGATTCTTGCCCTGCCCCGGTACAGAAGATATTACCGTTGTACCCGAAGGCGATATTGGCGGAGGTCTGGCTGTCTACATTTTAAAACAGCTTTCGGAAAAACCTGTAAGTTTCATTGAACCTTTCCATATTGATTTGAAGCAGAATTGCTTTGCCGGCGGACATGCAGGGCCAAACGACTATACAGACCCGGATGGCAGTGTAAGGATTGCCAGGGATGTGAGGTTTGCAAAAACAAATTATAAATATGCCGGAGCTCCTTTTGCATGGTATGTTATCCCCTCAGGATTAAAAACCATGCTTCATGTCTCGGAATGCAACGGCCGGTTCAAAATGGTTTGTACTCTGGTGGAAGCTCTGCCCTGCGAGCACTTTATCACATCTTATTCCCACGGTCTTTTCCGCCCGGTCTCAGGAACTGTTCAGGAGCTGTTTCAAAAGCTAATTCAGATTGGTGTAACTCAGCACTATGGTATAGTCAATGGTGACTACACCCGGGAATTGTCATATTTGGCACAATTACTGGATTTTGATTTCGAAATTCTGTAACGGGGCAGCAAGCATATCTCTCGCCTCGTTGAAACGCAATTAAGGTAAGAAATTTTTTCTATTTAACCTATGCGTTATAATCACAGTGTCATCTGATAAATGTACAAAGCTTAATTAAGAATTATTATCAAAATAAAAAAAATAGTGAGGTGCCTGTTAATGAGTTTTATGTTTAATCCATACCCTTATGATGATCCAAATGCCGTAAACCATATTTCTTTTAATCCTGAACTAAAGAGCAGCATCACTGCTGATTCTCTTTCATCAGCTAAAAAGCTGGCTGCACAAATAAAAAATATGCTGTCCACGTCCTCAAACTGCATCATTGGCCTGGATGGTTATATGAGTGCACCGATAGACCAGTTTAAAGGGCTTCTTTCCCTTCAGCTGTCTCTTAATGGTATCCAGCTTGATACAATATCTACTGAAAAACTCTTTTTAGACAGTGATACTCTTTATGAAAAATTTCTCCCCTTTCTGCCTGAAGACAGGGAAACCGACCCTGTACTGCTCTATGGTTCCCGTTATGAAGAAGGGTATGAAAGCCTGATGAAGCAGGAAGAAATTGAAAAGCTGTCAGCCAGTCTGAAGGAGTTTTCTCAAAATGGAAAAGGTGTTCTAATATTGTACGGTTATGGAGCACTTATAGATGCTCTCCGCCCGCTCTGCAATCTGAAGCTTTACATCGATATGACCCAAAAACGGACTATCTTGAATATTCGTGCCGGAGTCTTTACCAATCTTGGCTCAACCTTGCAAATGACAATAAACCAAATTCTTCGCCGCAGCTATTATATTGATTTTGAGGTAGCGGCAGAATTACGCGGACAATTGATACGCAACGATGAAATCGACTATTATTTTACCGGTGACAATCCAGATAAGATGAAAATGCTTCCCGTTGCCACGTTGAAAGCTCTTTTTGACACCATGGTCAGCTACCCGCTTCGCTGCCGCCCGGTCTATCTGGAAGGTGTATGGGGAGGTTTCTATATAAAGAGGCTGCGTAATTTGCCTGAAGATATGAAAAATTGCGCATGGGTTTTCGATTTAATCCCAATGGAAGTATCCATTGCCGCAGACCTTGATGCAATGGAACTGGAATTCCCCTTCTACTGCTTTGTGCAGATAATTGGTACAAAACTGATGGGTGAAAAATCTGCTAAAAAATTCAACGGTTATTTTCCTGTTCGTTTCAACTATGACGATACATATCATTCCAGTGGAAACATGTCAATTCAGGTTCATCCCAACGGTGATTATATAAAAGGAAATAAGGAATTGGGGCGTCAGGACGAGAGTTATTACATGGTGGTAACCGGCCAGGAGGCAAAAACCTACTGCGGTTTCCGTGAAAATGCCGATGTTGAGGAATTTATAGAAAAGACCAGACGTGCCGAAAAATACGGAGAAGGTTTTGATCATGATGAATATGTATACTCCGAGCCATCGGTGGCCGGACAGCAGTTCCTCCTTCCTGCAGGCGCCATTCATGCCTCAGGGCGTAATCAGGTCATTCTTGAGATCGGCAGCTTGACAATTGGTTCCTATACTTATAAAATGTATGATTATATGAGAAAAGACCTGGACGGTAATCTGCGTCCAATTCACACCTACCACGGCGACAAGGTATTACGCAGAGACTTTAAGGAAAGCTGGGTTAAGAAAAACCTTATCCAGGAGCCCCGCGTTATACGTGAGGGCGAAGGATATCAGGAAACAATTGTTGGTGAACATGAGCTTCTGTATTTCTGCCTGAGAAATGTAAGGTTCTTCGAGAAATATGAGGATGAAACTACCGACAGGTTCCACGTCCTGGTACTTGTTGAAGGTGAAAAATGCCTGATCCGGTCACTGTCCAATCCAGAGCACTATTTTGAGCAGAATTATCTTGATATGGTTATCGTTCCTGCCGGTTTTGGACCTTATGAGGTTATAAATAAAGGCGTCGGCAAGGTTACAATGCACAAGACCTTACTTAAGGATGGCTTTGAAAATGAGTAAATCCAATGTATGTGTGCTTTCTATAGATGCTGGGGGAACATTTTTAAAAGCCGCACTTGTGAAAACCGACGGTACTCTTGTGAAAAACAGTTTTCTTCGGGTTCCTGTCAATTCGGGCGGAAGTGCAAATGCTATCAGCACCTCTTACAGACAACTTGCAATTCTCGGGCTTGCAAAAGCCAGAGAAAACAGTTTGGATTTGTCTGCAGTAGGTGTATGTATACCCGGCCCCTTTGACTATGTTGGGGGAATTAGTCTGATGACGCATAAGTATGCATCTATAAAAGGCCTGCCAATGCGCCCTTGGCTGCAGGAAATTCTCGGTGAAATTCCGGTCTGCTTTCTCCATGATTCACACGCGTTTTTACTTGGTGCACTGTGGAACAGTACGGTACATGAATCCGAGAGAACCGCAGGAGTTATAATTGGCACCGGTTTAGGGTTTGCAACCATGCTAGGCGGAAAGATATTTGCAAATGAACAGAACGGCCCGGGTATCAGTATATTTTCCAGACCTTACAGAGGCCGGACCAGTGAAGACTACGTTTCACGCCGTGCCATACTGTCCCGTTATTGTGATCTGACCGGCCGTAATTCAAATACTCTTGATGTTGTTGATATTGCAGTGCTGGCATGTGAGGGACAGGCTGAGGCTGCACTGGTCTTTAAAGAAACGGGACAATATCTTTCAGAAATAATATATGATATTATGCGGGAGAACCGCTTTGAATGCCTGCTTCTCGGAGGAGCCATTTCAAAGTCTTCCGACCTGTTTATGCCTGAGCTTAAAAGCGGGCTTTCAGATCTGCCTCATCTGCATTATATTGGGGCTGCAGATGATATTGATATGGCTCCGGTATTGGGAGCCGCCCGTGCGGCACTTTTTCCGGTCCAGTACCGGTATTGATTGATATAAAAATAGTATTCAGTTTTAAGGAGGAAGGTTATGTCCAGCTGTTGTCTGCGTCTTAAGGAGCTGATGAATTCCTTTGCTCCCAAGGAGCAAAAAATCGCAAAGTTTATACTTGATTTTCCCGGCGAGGTTGTAAATATGTCCATAGAAGAACTGGCCGATGCTTGCGGGACAAGTATGTCCTCGGTTGTCAGGCTCTGTAAATCTGCCAATTATGCAGGCTATAAGGAGCTCTGCCGAATGTTGTTCACCGATCTTGCCCTTGAACAGCAGGAAGTCACTCCCTACAATGACGTAAGACCCGGTGATTCTACAGAGTCTATCGTACAAAGCGTTTGCAGCAGCAATATCAAATCTATTGAAAACACCAGGGCATTTCTGGATACGGAAAGTCTTGACCGTGCCATAGATGCACTCTGTATTGCAAAACGGGTTGACTTTTACGGTGTAGGCACATCAGGAATCATTGCAATGGATGCCCATAATAAATTTGTCCGTATTAATAAAATGTCAATGTCAAGTTCCGATCCTCATGACCAGATTTTATGTGCTACAAGTCTGCAAAAAGGTGATGTCGCAGTGCTTATTTCATATAGCGGCGATACAAAGGATATTCTGGAAACAGCAGAGATAATTAGAAAAACGGATGCAACAATAATCAGCATTACCTGTTACAGCAAAAATCCTCTCAGCCAGAAAGCTGACATCAGCCTGTATTCATCCTCCTCTGAAACATTGATCCGCAGCGGTGTAATGGGTCAAAGAATAGGACAGCTCACTGTTATTGATATTTTATATACCGCTGTTGTAAGCCGGCTTTATGGAACTGTAAAAATACATCTGGACGAAACAAGGCTGCTTTCGGCACGTAAGCATCTTCATGCCGGCAGTCAGTACCAGTAGGAGCATAGATAATTAAACAGTTAGTAACTATTTAATGAGCAAATATTCCAAATATAGCAGTCACTTTAAAGTTTCAACAATTATCTTCCATAATAAAGATAAAGACAACCTCTAATAATCCATCCGCGTAAACAATACCGGATGGAATTTTTCTATTTAATCGTAATTCAGCACCTAATCAAAATAATTGTGAAAAACGCTGATAGACTATCACACTGTTATTTATGTACTTTACAACCACTTTTTTAAAAAATCCAGTACTGATTTTCTCATATCATGGGTTTCAAAATGCCCTGCTGAGTATCTTTTCATCTCATAGCAGCAGGAATTGTTATCTTCCTTATATATCCTCTTAAGCTCATCATCAATTATATTCAGGCCGCTCTGCGAAGTAATTCTGTCATATATTCCGTTAATACTGAGATGGGGCCTGGGACAAATCAGAGAATTTATACCGGCTGTAGAAAAATGTTTCAGCAATCCGGGTACATAATAATATATTCCATGCTTGTCTAAGGACCGGCAATTTATCAATTCCTGAAATTCTGTCATACTGCAGATATCGACACATACCTTAATTCTTTCATCAAGGGCAGACAGCCACCATGACTTGTTGCCTCCCATTGACATTCCCACTGTGGCAATACGCCCTGTATCCACATCCTGTCTTGTGAGGAGATAATCAACAGCCCTGATACTGTCATAAACCATCATGCCCCACATTACCTGACCCTTCCAGAGCATTTCCTTAAATATCTCCGTCTCAGTTCTTCCACGTCTTTCTCCAAAGCCCCATTCATCTATGCAAAGGACGGAATATCCGCACTGTGTAAGCTCCCGGGCATAAGAAATATTATGCAGATATTGGGCTCCGGTGAATATCTCTTCTTTGCCTGTGCTATAATTTCCACCGTGAGAATGATTGTATAGAATAACCGGATTAGGTTTGTTAACTGTCTTTGGTGATATGAAGTATGCCGGTACCGATTCTATATTGTTCAGCTCCAGTATGAGACTTTCAACAGTGTATTCATCTCTTTCTTCTCTGGCAATCAGCTTTGAATTAACAGGTATATTTCTGTCCGGCAAGTCTCCCAATAAATCATAAAGTTTAGACCTCATATCTTCCCTGTACACAGTCATATCACCCCCTGTTATGAAATTATCAGATTTACCTTCTGCTTTCTTGCTTAGGCTTTCTTACCGTCGACTTCAATTCGGGTTTTTTCCGGTTTCTTATCAGGTTCTTTCTCTTTGTTACAGAATAGCCGAAAAATCCAAGTGATTTTCCTATGGGATAATATTCTCCATGAGAATAGCAGATCAAATCAGCTTTTTGCAAATCCAGCTTTCCATTTTCATCAAGTAATTTCTCATCAACATTGGTAGCCACTACTTCTGCCAGGAACAAATCATGAGAACCCAGTTCTATTACCTGTTTAACCACACATTCCAGGTTAACGGGACACTCTTTTATAAGCGGGACATCAACTTTGGAGGCATTTTCAGGAGTAAGCTTCATTGCTTCAAACTTATCCAGCTCCTTTCCCGATTTAACACCGCAGAAATCAGTAGCAAAGGTTTGATTTCTGGTAGGCATATTAATTACAAATTGACCTTTTTGTTTTATCAGTTCATAAGAGTATCTTTGCTTTCTTACTGAAATTGAAACCATTGGCGGATCTGAATTAATTGTTCCAACCCACGCAAGAGTGATTATATTAGGCTTTCCATTGTTATCTGAACAGGATACCATAACTACAGGTACCGGATTTAACATTGTGGATGGTTTCCAAATCTGTTTTGCCAAGGGTAACTCCTCCTTTATCTTTCATTATTTCATTCCCATATAGGAAAATACAAATATTGCTGCAGAATTCCAATATGTTGCAACTTCATTTGTAGAATAGGAAGTCACATCATCAATATAGCATTCAGCAGGAGACTTACCTGATAGCTCTGTACGTGCAATATCGTCTTCAAGAGCTGAATCAGGGCCTCCGACCATAAGCCCCGGAACCGGCTCCTTTACAGTATCTCCTGCGGAAGGTCTATGGTGGGGCGCCATTACCTTTTTTGATCCGAAACCGGTAATATAGCTCTGGTTAAGAGTATTTCTACCCAAAAGATAATGAGCACAGTTTTTCACTGCCTCGGTATACTTTTCATCATTGCTCAGCTTGTCGGCTATTAATAAATGCATTGCATGGTTGACAACATTCATATTACTTCCCCAGGTATATTCCATTTTATGCATTGCCAGTAAATAACCGTCTTTTTTAGCGGTATCAACAAACATATCCGCTTTTTGAAGCCACGCTTTTTTTATTTCGTCAACTTTTCCGGAATCAATTTTATCCGAATCCGAGAACAGGTACGAAACAGCTGCAAAACCGCTGACATTCTGCCATCCAAGCCCGAAGCCGCCTGATTGATAATTTTTAACGAAATAATCACTGTATTTTTGATCACCAGTAGCTCTTAATAACTCTGCAGCTGCCCAGGCTCTCTCGTCATTGCCGGAACTGTCGCCATATTCACCTGAAGCCATATCCTGAGGATTCTTGAACTCAACAAATTCCTTATTTGTTTCAAGCCAGTTCCAGGCTTGGAGTGAGGCATTAAGGCATTTATCGGCAAAAGCTGTATCGAAGTCCCTGAATATTCTGGCTGCCATGGCGGTAACAGCTGCAAAATCTGCAGTGGCCGTTGTGGAAACTGGCATTACAATTAAATCATCCACATCCATATCAGGCATGGCAGTTAAAGCCGGAAATGCTCTGGAGGTTACCTTGTGATATACTCCACCCGTCTGTTTATCCTGCATTTTCAGCATCCATTCCAGACCATACCTTACTTCGTCTAAAATGTCAGGGAGGTTGTTTGAACTTTCAGGAATGTTATACCTGCCAGCAAAGCTGTCAGTATAGAATTCAAATGCCAGCATCAGATCAGCCGCAGTAATAGCAGCCGGCACCACATACCGGCCGTAATCTCCCGCATCATGCCAGCCTCCGCTAACATCAATTTCAACCGTTTCATCCTCATACAGCTTTGCTTTTGCTGTATGGCAGGCATCATGGGTATATTGTCCTGCATATTTTGCATCCAGCTTAATACCACATCTTTGATAGTAGAGTGCCTTTAACATTGCGTCATTCACTTCAGTGAACAGTTTATTGTCATTTATTTTAAATTTAAAGGATTTTCCTAAATCCGGCACAGAGATATAGTAATTTCCGCTGGCTGTCACTTCTGAGAAATCGGCATAGCATACAGTATCACCGCTTGATTCGTCTGTTACCTTACCATTGGTATCCTTTGTCAGAACTGCTTTATCTGTTGCTGCATCAACCACTTCAAACGTTTTAAAACTTCCTTTTATAATTGCAATTTTTTTATCATTATTTTTATATCCGATTTGATTTATATGAATATTCTCATTGATCTCACTCACTGCTGTCTGCTCTGCAGCCACTGAAGACTGACTGGCACCGGCCGTACTTGTTTCTGAAGCCTGGCTGTTTTCTGCAGGTTTTTCTTTCGATGTACAGGATGCCATCATTAATAGCATGCTGCTTGCTAAAGCCAGGGTGATTATTCTTTTCATGAAATTCATATGTACGCTCTACTTTCCTATTAATTTAAGAATAATTTAACAAAATACTCAAATAAGACTAACGGTATATAAGTTAATAAGAGTATGTCCACATTTAATATATTGGAATAGCTTTCCAAACAGTTAAAATGCTTCTTATATTATATAGTATTTTTAAGTGAAATTTATTAATTTTTTATTAATAAGTAACTCGTCAAAAAGTACATTTAATGATTGTTTTATATTTACTTTAACTAAAAAAGCCCTATGTCTGAGACATAAGGCTTTTGTTACTGCTATTTAGCCGAGAGTTGCATGAACTTTAGGCATCCATTCACTTATGGGGATCTTTTGAGGACAATTCTCTTCACAGACTTTACAGTCTACACATTCACTGGCATGATGTAACTTATCAAAGAAATTGCTGTAAGCATATCTTGCACCTTTTATATCCTCATGAATAACACTTTCATTATACAGTTCAAAGTTTCTTGGTATATTTACGTTATTGGGACATGGCATGCAATAGGCGCAGCCGGTACATGGAATTGCTGCTCTTTGAGAATATTTTTGTATTACGCGCTCAACAGTATTGGTGTCCTCACTGCTGAACAAGCCGGTTCCTGAACTGTCTGCCGCTTTCAAATTTTCTTCCACCTGTTCCATAGTGCTCATTCCACTTAAAACAACACCTACCTCCGGTTGATTCCATAACCATTGTAGTGCCCATTGGGCCCCTGACTTATATTTTCCGTTTTCATCAAGAATAGCTTTTATATCCTTTGGAGGATTTGCCAGTTTTCCACCCAGAAGAGGTTCCATTATTACAACAGCTATCCCTTTTGAAGCCGCATATTTCAGCCCCTTCAGCCCGGCCTGATTTTCTATGTCAAGATAGTTGTACTGTATCTGGCAGAATTCCCATTTGTCATAGCCATCAACTATTTCTGTGAAGGCTGAAGCCTCATCATGGAAAGAAAACCCTATATGTTTGATCTTTCCCGCCTGTTTTGCCGCTTCGGCTCTCTTGATAATGTCAAATTTCAGAATTACATTATTCCAGGAATCCCTTGATAGTGAATGCAGCAAATAAAAATCAATGCTGTCTGTTTGAAGCTTTTCAAGCTGTTCATCAAGTATCCTGTCAAAATCCTCCGGTTTTTTTATTAACCAGGTAGGTGATTTGGTAGCAAGTTTCACTTTTTCCCTGTAGCCATCTTTTAAGGCTTTACCTGTCAGAATTTCACTGAAACCGTCATGATAAATATAGGCTGTATCAATATAATTTACACCCTGATCGATGGCAAATCGAATCATTTTTATTGCTTCAGCTTCATCAATAACGTTCTTTGGCTTTTCACCAGCAGTCTCTTCTACCCTTGTAGGTAAACGCATTGCACCAAAGCCAAGAGCAGATACCTTAAAATCCAAACTTCCAAATTGCCTGTACTGCATGATTTCTCTCCTTTTCCACATAGAGACAATATTGTCCCTGAAATTTCCTTTCGAACTGTAGATAATTATTATGTTGAGTACATGATATATTGGCTTATT